>JAZOXC010000102.1:0-8923 GCA_045659535.1 Acutalibacteraceae bacterium | reverse complement strand
GGTTATTCTAATGGCATATAATGTTGGACCGCTCAATGAGCTGATAACTCAATTCGAGAGGCTTCCCTCTATCGGTCGAAAGACCGCCCAGAGGCTTGCCTTTTATATCCTCTCGCAGCCGAAAGAGAGAGCCGAGCGCTTTGCCGAAGCTCTAACCAATGCGCGCGAGAAGGTCCACCTTTGCCAAAAATGTCAGAGTCTGACCGAGTTTGATACCTGCCCAATATGCAAGGATCCGCTCCGCGACCAAACAACAATCTGCGTTGTTGAGGATCCGAAGGCGGTTATGGTTTTTGAGAAAACCCAGGAATACAGAGGTCTCTACCATGTGCTGCATGGTACCATTTCCCCGCTCGATGGCATTGGTCCCGACCAGCTTAAGATTAAAGAGCTTATGGCCCGCCTTGCAGATGGAACGGTTACAGAAGTTATAATGGCAACCAACCCAACCGTTGAGGCCGAGGCTACCGCAAGCTATATCTCCCGCCTTATCAAGCCGATGGGTATTAGAATTACCCGCTTGGCATATGGTATTCCGGTTGGAGGCGACCTTGAATATGCCGATGCAGTAACCCTCACCCGTGCACTCGAAGGTCGAAACGATATCTAATTGCCGAGGAGGCAAAAACATGAAAAAGCATCTTATCCCTATCGAAAAGAATTTTTATAAGGCAAACATGCATTGCCATAGCGATTGGTCGGATGGCTTTAATACCATCGAAGACCTCAAAGAGAAGTATAAGGCTCAGGGCTATTCGGTTTTGGCAATAACCGACCATGAGGGACTATTTTATCATAACGAGCTCGATGATGATGAATTTATAACCATCCCCGCTCTTGAATATGAATTCAATGAGCAGCACGGACCGAATTTTAACAACTGGGTAGTTTGTCATCTCTGCGCGTATAAAAAGGATAAATCGGACATATACCAAATAGGTATCGACCCCAACTGGATTCATCCGAAGTTTAGATGGATGAACGATCCCGAGCTTAAGAAATTGGCGGTATCAAAGGGCGACATTCTCCTAAAAGACCATACCCCCGAGGCCATCAACCTTGCCATAAAGCGACTTCGCGATGAGGGATTCATTGTTACCTATAATCATCCGCGCTGGTCGATGGAAAACTTTGCCTGCTATATGCAATACGAGGGCATGAACAACCTTGAAATTTATAATACAGGCTGTGTTCTCGACGGATTCAGTGATGATAACGGCGATGTTTTCGATGATATGCTTCGCGGCGGAAAGCGCCTTTTCTGCGTTGCCGCCGACGATAACCACTCTGACGCTCATATGTTTGGCGGATTTATTATGATTGCTGCCGACAGTCTCGATTACGACAAGATTATCGATGCATTCGAGAAGGGCGAGTTCTATGCTTCCTGCGGTCCTCTCTTCGAGGATATTTATGTTGAGGATGGCAAATTCGGAGTTAAAACCAAAACACCGCTTAAAGACGTTATTTTCCATACCTACACCCGTCATACGGGACGCCAGACATTCGCCGACAACGACACCTATTCTGCCGAATTCACAATGCACGATGATGACATTTATGTTCGCGCAGAGGTTATTGATATAACCGGCAAAAAAGCCTACACACAGGCATATTTCTTAGCAGAATTCTAAAGCAAAAAATCCCCGCAAGGGGATTTTTTTAGAAAATATTTTAAACCTATAAGGAGCATTTTTTATGAATATTTCGAATGATATTACCTCCCTTATCGGTAAAACCCCGCTTTTGCGAATGGAAAAGCTCGAAAAGAGTATTGGCGCAAAGGCTAAAATAATTGCAAAGCTCGAATATTTCAACCCCGCAGGCAGCGTTAAGGATCGTGCCGCCCTTTATATGATCGAGGATGCCGAGAAACGCGGTTTGCTGAAGGCGGGCGCTACCATCATCGAGCCTACAAGCGGAAATACAGGAATCGGTCTTGCGATGGTTTCGGCAATTCGCGGATATAGAGTTATTCTAACCATGCCCGAAACCATGAGCATCGAGCGCCGCCGCCTTTTATCGGCTTATGGCGCAGAGATAGTTCTAACCGATGGTGCGGCAGGTATGGCAGGCGCCATAAAGAAGGCCGAGGAGCTAAAGGCAGAAATCGAAGGCAGCGTTATAATGGGTCAGTTTGATAATATCGCAAACAGCCGCGCCCACTATGAGACAACCGGACCCGAAATCTTTGCCGATAGCGATGGTGAGATCGATATTTTCGTTGCAGGCGTTGGAACGGGCGGAACAATATCGGGCATTGGAAAATACCTTAAAGAGCAAAAAAGCGATGTTAAGATCATCGCGGTTGAGCCTGCCGAATCCCCCGTTTTATCGGGCAAGAGCGCAGGAGCACACGGTATTCAAGGAATTGGAGCAAACTTTGTTCCCTCTGTTTTAGACCGCTCTGTTTTGGATGAGGTTTTAACTATTCCTACCGCCGATGCGATAAAGATGACCGCCGCAATCCCGAAAACCGATGGAATCCTTGTTGGTATTTCTTCGGGCGCGGCTTTATCGGCCGCTGCAAAGCTTTCGGTTATGCCCGAAAACGAGGGCAAGACCATAGTGGTTTTACTTCCCGATACGGGCGAAAGATACCTCTCGACCGAGGCATTTATGTAATATAAAAAAATAAAACCCCTTCCCGGTTTGGGAAGGGGTTTTTAATTAGTCGATTTTGCCGTAAAGCGGGAGATCTACTGCATCCTTCTTTACTTCGCGGGAAGGATCAATAGCGGGCTTCTGGGGGCGCTCGCGGCGACCGCCTCTGCGGTCATCACGGCGGAAGTTATCCCTTTTGCCACCGCCAACGGGGCTGATAACTACGCGGCGATTCTTGCCCTCTCCGGTTGAATTGGATTCAACTCCTTCGATGGTTTGAACCTCGGTATGGATAATGCGGCGCTCATAGGGGTTCATCGGCTCGAGAGCGCGACTGCGACCTGTTCTGAGTACCTGACCGGATACGCGGCGGGCAAGACCTTTTAGGGTTTGCTCGCGCTTCTCGCGGTAGTTTCCTGTATCCAAGGTGATACGGAAGAAATCGCTGCCGGCATTTGCGGCGAGCGATGCTAAATACTGAAGTGCATCAAGGGTTTCGCCGCGGCGACCGATAACGATGCCGAGGTTTTCACCCTCTAAAATTATGCGGGAGCCCTTTTCGATGGGGGCTGCCGAAATAGAAACCTCTTCAACTCCGAGGTTTTTAAGAACGCTGCGGAGATATGCGATTGCGCGACCGGTAGGAGAATCTTTTTCGACCTGCTCCTCGGGAATTGCGGGAGCAGCAGGCTTTTCCTCCGCTTCTACCTTTGCGGGTTTTTCGCGGAGAGCGGCAGGTTTCTCATTTTTTCTGTTATCTTTTTTAGCGGGGCGCTGTTTTTTGGGTGCGGGGTCGGGCAGTTCAACAAAAACCCTAACCTTTGCCTCAGCACCGCCAAACAGTCCGAAGGATTTTTTCTTAGGATATGTTAAAACCTCGAACTGAACCTCTTCGTCAAACGAAGCATTAAGTTCCGCTTTGGCCTTTTCGGTGGCCTCTTCAAGCGTGGCGCCAACGCCAATTGCTTCTTTAATCAACTTATAGTGCTCCTCTCTATTGAGCCGTTTTTTTGCGGTTCTTTTCGTATCTAAATCTTGTATATGTTTCTTTTGTTTGTTCCTTGGCAATGATAACATCGGGGCCATACTTAATCGAAACGATGGCCTGGATAACACCGCTGATAATCGAGGAAACTGCCCAATAGAAGCTGATCGCGCCGGGCCAGCTGAAACCGATCCACAAAGTGATGAGCGGCATCATGAGAAGAAGACCCGACATATTGGGAGCATCAGGGTTGTTTCTTTTGTTTATCTTATTGGTTACAATGCTGGAAGCCATCTGAGCCACGAAGGATGTGATGGGCATAATCCAAATGAGTGAGGGAACAGTAAGCGAGGGGTTCTCGAGCAGGTTAATTCCAAAGAAGTTGAAACTAACTGCACCCGCTTGCGAGGGTAAAATCGGATGAACAAGATCAACGAACTTGCCATCGAGTGCGGGGGCAACAAGTTCGATCATGTTGTCTGCTCCGATTGCGGTTTTTGCAGCAGAAATAGCCTCCGAAGGAACACCGCAAAGATACTGAAGCGGGTTTGCAATTGCCCAATAAATTCCCATCATAAGGAACATACGGATTAAAAGCGGCATACAACCGCCTGCCATCGAAACGCCCTCTCTCTGATAAAGAGCCTGCATTTCGCGGGTATATTTTTGCTTATCGTTACCGCATTTCGCTTTGAGCGCATCAAGTTTGGGCTTAACGCGGGTCTGCGAAACGGTTGATTTCTGCGATTTCATGGTTAGCGGCAGCATAACAACATTTACGAGAATGGTAAAAAGGAATACTGCTGCTGCAAAGTTATTACCTACGAGGGCCGAAAACCAACGAAGGACATAGCCCATAGGCACGCTTATAATACTCATTATTTTTCTCCTTTTGTTTTTCTCGGCGGAACAGGATCATAACCGCCCTTACACAACGGATTGCATCGAAGCACCCTATAAATTGCGAGCGCGGTGCCCTTCAGAGCACCGTGCGTCTCTATAGCCTCTATTGCATAGGCTGAACAGGTTGGTATAAATCGACAGCTTGAATAACCTTTTTTAGGCGACACTCTTTTTTGATAAAAGCGCACCAGTTTAATCAATATCCGTTTCATTTCTCAACATTCCTGCATCCGAAAATTGATGCATCATTACTTCTTTCAGCTTATTGCTGTTCATTTTGGGCGTTCTTGCGCGGGCAACGAATACAATATCGAACCCGCGACAATCAATATACGGCCGGCATTCGCGAAAAGCGGCTAAAATAACCCTGCGAGCGCGATTTCGCGCAACAGCGGTTCCTATCTTTTTTCCGGTTGTTACCCCTACCCTAACCGCATTTTCGCGGTTTTTAACGATATAGGTTACAACTGCGGAATGAACAAAGCATTTGCCTCTGCCGTATGCCCTTTTAAATTCCTTATTAAGCTTTAATTTTTTAAGCTTTTCCATCGGTTTTTCCGAAAACCTATCAATTAGTAGGTGAGCTGCTTTCTGCCCTTTGCTCTGCGGCGGGCAAGTACCTTGCGGCCGTTTGCGGTTGCCATTCTCTTAAGGAAGCCATGTTCCTTCTTGCGATGAAGCTTCTTCGGCTGGTATGTTCTTTTCATTATTAAAACCTCCTTTTTGTTTTGGCTTTTGTTTAAGGGGGCAAAACCCCAATCTAAAACATAACCTATCAAGTTAGCATTATACCAAAGGGATGCCTTTATGTCAATACGAAATATCGTTTTTATATAATAAAAAAGGGAGCGGTTGCCCGCTCCCAATTTTTTATTCTGCCTTTGCGGCTTCGATTATCTTGCCTGCGATATGCGAGGGAACCTCTTCATAACGTTCGAAGGATAGGGTGAACTCGGCTCTGCCCTGGGTTATGGAGCGCATCGAGGTTGAGAAATCCGACATTTCGCTCATCGGAACCTCGGCTACTATCTCCTGCAGCTTGCCGCCAACGGGGTTCATTCCGATAACTCTGCCGCGGCGCTTATTGATATCACCGATTACATCGCCCATGTTATCCTCGGGGATGGTAACATTAAGGGTTCCGATAGGCTCAAGAAGAACCGGACCTGCCTGCGGGAGACCATCCTTATATGCGATGCCTGCGGCGGTTTTAAATGCCATTTCGGAGGAATCAACGGGATGGTAAGAGCCATCAAGAAGGGTTGCCTTAAGGCCAACAACGGGATAACCCGCCAAAACACCCTTGAGAACCGAATCGCGCAGACCCTTTTCTACTGCGGGGAAGAAATTCTTTGGAACACTGCCGCCGAATACCTTCTCCTCGAATATCATTTCTTCGCCATCATGGGGGCTAAACTCGATCCAAACATCGCCATACTGACCATGTCCGCCCGACTGCTTCTTATGCTTGCCCTGAACCTTAACGGTTTTGCGGATGGTTTCGCGATAGGCAACACGCGGGGTTTTTAGTTCAACTGCAACACCAAATTTGGCTGCAAGTTTTGAAACGATAACATCAATATGCTGCTCGCCGAGACCCGAAAGGAGCTGTTCCTTGGTTTCTGTATTAACGGTGAAGCTGATGGTTGGATCTTCTTCCATTAGTCGGGTTAGACCCTGCGCAATCTTATCCTCATCGCCCTTAACCTTCGGATAAACGGCCATGGTAAGCTGCGGGAGCGGGAATGCGGGAATGGCAACGGTTTTTCCGAAAGCGGCATCAGCCAAGGTATCGCCGGTTAAAACATTGCCGAGCTTTGCAACGGCGCCGATATCACCTGCCGGGATTGCGGAAGCATCCTCCTGCTTGCCCGCCTTTATCCACATAACCTTGGATAATTTTTCCTCGTTTCCGGTTCTGCGAGAGATAAGGCGGCTATCGGATTTTATGCTTCCCGAAACAACCTTGAAATACGAAAGCTTGCCAACAAACGGGTCGGCGATGGTTTTGAATACAACGAGTGCTGCGGGTCCGTTTTCGGAAACCGCTACATCTCCGCCATCGGTCATAGCCGAGCAATCGGCTGCGGCGGGAGCAATTTTTGCTAAAATATCAACCAACATCGGAACAGCTGCGCCATCCTGACCAACACCGCAGAAAACGGGGCAAAGATCACCCGAGCGCATACCGTTTTTAAGCGCGGTTAGGATTTCTTCCTCGGTGAAGGCTTCGCCGCCGAAATATTTATCCATGAGCGCCTCATCGGTTGAGGCAACGGCTTCGAGCATAATATCGCGCATCGAGGAAATATCGGAATTATCGGGAACGGGAGTATATTCCTTTGCCTCAAGTCCGTTATAGGTATAGGCTTTGCCTGTTATTAGGTTTATGTAGCAGGTAACATGCTCGCCCTCAACAAACGGAACAATAACGGGGCAAATAACTCCGCCATACTGACCTGTTATAATCGAGATAACGCGATAAAAATGAGCATGAACCGAATCAAGCTTATTGATAAAGAAGGCAACCGCTTTTCCGTTTTTGCGGGCGGACTCATATGCCTTTTGGGCACCAACGGTTAGACCCGATTTACCCGAAAGCACGATAAGAGCGGTATCGGCGGCGGTCATCGCCTCGCTAACGCCTGCGGCAAAATCGAACTGACCGGGAGCATCGATAAGGTTTATTTTATTCTCGCCGATTTCGAGCGGGAACAGCGCTGTGCTAACCGAAACCTTTCTCTTCTTTTCCTCGGCATCAAAATCGAGGGCTAAAGTAGAATCTGCACTCTTACCTATTCTATCGGTGGCTTTTCCGTAATATAAAATCGCGTCTGCCAATGTTGTTTTACCGCTGTTGCCATGACCGAGCAGCGCGATGTTTTTAATGTTGGTTGCAGAATACTGTTTCAATGTTAAACACCCTTTCTTCGGCTTTTGTTTTGCCGAATTTACTACGGAAATATTATAACACCGTTTTGGGCAGATTTCAACTAAAAATATATCCAAGTGTGAATAGTTTTTGTATAAAATGCTGCCGAAATAGCCGTTTTTGGGTCGAAACGCAGAAATTTTAGTGCAGTTTTACTTAAAATGAATGTAAATTTTCTATATCGGTGAGCGGTTATCAATATTTTCTTGAAAAAAATCGGGCTTGGCGGTATAATTTTTATATAATTTTTTTACATGGAGTTGCTATATGAACATCAATGAAACCTTAGCAAAAGAATTCGGACTCGCCGGGTGGCAGATTGATAATACCGTTGCCCTAATCGATGATGATAAAACCATTCCTTTTATCGCTCGATACAGAAAAGAGCAAACAGGTACTCTCGATGACCAGATACTGCGCGAGATATATGATAGACTTACCTACCTTCGCGGACTCGAAAAGCGCAAAGAGGAGGTTATATCCTCTATTACCGAGCAGGGCAAGCTGACAGAAGAATTAGAGGCCGCTATTTTAGCGGCAACCGCCCTCGTTGAGGTTGAGGACCTATACCGCCCCTATAAGCAAAAGCGCAAGACAAGGGCGAGTGTTGCAAAGGAGAAGGGGCTTGAGCCGCTCGCAAACCTAATCCTTGAGCAGGCAGACGAAACCAACCCCGCCGCTGCCGCAGCAGAATATATAGATGAAGAAAAGGGTGTTGCCTCGGCAGATGAAGCTCTCGCAGGAGCGCAGGATATCATTGCCGAGCTTATCTCGGATGATGCGGTTCTTCGCAAACAGCTGCGCTTTATTATCTCCCGCTCGGGCAAGATAGTATCCAAGGCTGCCGATAGCGAAAAGCAGAGCGTTTATGAAAATTATTATGAATATGAGGAGCCGGTTTCCAAAATTGCGGGACACCGAGTTTTAGCCCTTAATAGAGGCGAGAAGGAGGAATTCCTAAAGGTTTCGCTCGCTCTCCCCGAGATGTTTGGCGAGAAGGCCGCTGTTGGCAGATATGTTACCGCCGATAACGACTGCTCGAAGATCGTTTATGATGCCGCAATTGATGGCTATCGCCGCCTGATATTCCCCTCGCTCGAGCGCGAGGTTCGCTCGGCGCTGACCGATGATGCAAACGAAAACGCCATTAAGGTTTTCGGAAATAATCTTCGCCAGCTTCTTATGCAGCCACCCATCAAAAACAGCACCACCCTCGGTCTCGACCCCGCATATCGAACCGGATGCAAGATTGCAGTTTGCGATCCGACCGGCAAGGTTCTTGATACAACCGTTGTTTACCCCACTCCCCCGCAGAGCAAAACCGAGGAAGCCAAGAAAAAGCTATCCATGCTTATAAAGAAGCACGGAGTTAACACCATATCGATCGGAAACGGAACCGCAAGCCGCGAATCCGAGGCTTTTGTTGCCGAGATGATAAAGGAAATCCCCGAAAAGGTTTCTTATATGGTTGTTAGCGAGGCAGGAGCCAGCGTTTATTC
>JAZOXC010000101.1:0-1519 GCA_045659535.1 Acutalibacteraceae bacterium | reverse complement strand
TTATCAGTACGAAAAGAAACATACCTTTTTGCTTCTTACCTTTCCCAATTTAATAATTTCGCGGTAATTGCTCTGCTTGCAGTTTCTTTTGTTTCATTATTTATAACAATGTTAGGATACGGTGGCGTTTGGTATATCCCTGTTATAATCATCCTTCTAACTGTTCTGAGCAACTCAATCTGCGCCTATCAAAAGATCCGCTCTGAGTTGGCAACAGATCTTTTAAAAAATGTTTCTGCTCCAACTGCAAGAGTTATTCGTGATGGAATTAAGAAAAAGATTGATTCAAATCTTCTTGTTCCCGGCGATATTCTTATGTTGCGCGAAGGAGATTATATAGCGGCCGATGCAAGAATTATTTCCTCAACGGCGCTCTGCTGCGATGAATCTCCGCTCACCGGAAGCAATGTTCCGGTTGATAAAAACGGTGATTTTATTGCAGACGACATTACTCCTCTATCCGAACGCGAAAATATGGTTTTTGCAGGTTGTTCGGTAACACATGGCGTCTGTGTTGCGGTCGCTACCTCAACAGGAATAGAAACCGAATTTGGAAAAGAACGCAGCATTGTTGAACAAACTCAAAGTGTTAAGTTCCCCATTAAAGATAGTGTTCTCGCTTTCTCAAAGGCATTTAGTACCGGTGCTTTGATTGTTTCAATAATATTATTTATTTTAGGTTTCATCCTAAACGATTCAAGTAATGCAACCCAGGCATTGGTAGATAGCTTTACAACGGCTATGTCGTTAGCGGTAGCTGTTATTCCCGAAGGTATACCTCTCGCTGTTGCGGTAATATTAACCCTCGGTGTTCAGCGACTTGTTACTAAAAATGTTGTCGTCAAGGACCTTTCATCGATAGAAACGATGGGCGGTATTTCGGTTATATGCACCGATAAAACCGGAACGCTAACCGAAAATGTTATGACCGCAAAAAAAGTGTTTAACGGACAGGCCATTATTGATCTTTCGCCCGAAACCTGCACCGAGAACACTCGACTAATTCTCGAACTTGCTACCATCTGCAATAACTCGAGCGAAACTACCGGAGATCCGACAGGAATGGGCATTGCAGAGGCTTGCCATGAACTAACCGGCATGAGCAAGCAGGATATCGAAAACCTCTATCCGAGACTCGGCGAGGTTCCCTTTGATTCCGAACGCATGCTTATGACAACCATCAACATGATAAACGGCAAACCTTTTGCTATCGTAAAAGGCGCACCCGAAGCACTACTTTCCCTTTGCCTCGGAAATTGCGAGGAGCGCTATGGCGCAGTTATAGAAGAACTTGCAAAGGATGCTCTTCGCGTTATCGCCGTTGCGGCAAAGCCGATGAGCGAAATCCCCGCAAACCCCAATTCCGAAGAACTTGAATGTAACCTCAACTTTATTGGTCTGATCGGTCTTGAGGATACACCTCGTGCGGATGCTGTTGCAGCTGTTAACGAGTGTCGCAAGGCAGGTATCAGAACCGTTATGATAACGGGAGACCATCCCGCAACTGCCAAGGCAATCG
>JAZOXC010000100.1:0-3668 GCA_045659535.1 Acutalibacteraceae bacterium | reverse complement strand
AGGATGATAGCGTTGTTATCGAATCCTTAGGCGACCGTTCCAAGCAGCGCATCGCTAAGTGGGCAATTCAGCAGAACCTCACTATCCACGATGAAGCTCCCAAAAAGTAAATAACATATTTTTTACCCCTTCCGAATAGTAATGTTCGGGAGGGGATTTTTTTGCAAATTTCAAAAGAAAACAAGAAAAGTTTAAAAAATATTATAATTTCCTTATTTTCTGCCTGCGCAATAACCATTTTTATTTTATTTATAATGGCGATTATAATGCATTTAGGCGAAATAGGGAACGAATATGCAACTCCGCTTGCATCAATTTCCCTTGCTTTCGGATCGTTTTTCGGCGGATTTATTCTCTCAAAATTATCAGGCAAAAACGGTATGCTTTGCGGGTTTATTGTTTCGGGTATACTATTTATAATAATAACCATAATATCGCTGTTTACTTCTTCGGAAAACTTTGGAATATTAACAGCAATCCATGCATTAGTAATGCTTCTATCGGGCGGAATCGGCGGTGTTTTGGGCGTTAACATAAATAAAAAAATCAAAATTTAAAGTTAGTTTTTTCAATAAATAAAATAATCCCCCTTGCAAATAATAAAAGCAGGGAGGGATAAAATGAAAAGATTGTTTTTAGCATTAACTTGTTTAGCATTAGTTGCAACCCTTTTCGCAGGCTGCGGCAAGAAAAAAGTTGAGGACGGCGCTTCTAAAATCGAAAGCACCGTAAGCGATGTTGCCAGCGGAATTCAATCGGATATCTCGGATATCGGCAGCACAATTATGCCTACAAGTTCAAATATTAGATAAAATAATACCACCAAAGTTTAGGCTTTGGTGGTATAGCTTTTTAGATAACAAATCCGCCGTTGGGGCTAATAACCTGGCCCGTAATAAATTCGGCATCTCGCGAAGCAAGGAATAGGGAAGTGGAAGCAACCTCTTGCGGCTTTCCAATTCGACCGAGAGGAGTATCATCGGCAAGGCCAACAAGATCATCAACCGAAAGGCAAGAGTTCATTCGAGTTCCTATAACACCGGGAGCAACACAGTTAACTCTAATTCCCGAAGGACCAAGCTCCTTTGCAAGAGCCTTGGTAAGACCAATAATACCTGCCTTAACAGCGCTATAATGCACCTCGCAGGAAGCACCTGTCATCCCCCAAACAGAAGATGTATTGATAATGCATCCACTTTTTCGGCGAACCATATCGGGAACAACCGCTCTGCAGCAGTTAAAGGTTCCGGTTAGGTTGGTGGCAACCATCTTGTCCCAATCATTATCGGTAATATCGGTAAATAATCTTTGTTGAGCAATGCCCGCATTATTAATAAGCACATCAATCTTGCCATACTTATTTATAACATCGTTAACCATGCGATTAACTTCATTTGATTTAGAAACATCAGCCATATATGTTGATACTGAATAACCATTGTTATTAAGCGATTTTTCGAGCAATATAGCCGACTCAGCAGAGGAGTTATAGTTAATAACAACATTATATCCGTTTTCAGCGAATAGGATAGCGGTAGCAGCACCGATTCCTTTAGATGCTCCGGTAATTAAAACCGTATTTGCCATATCATCACCTCATTAATGTATTTTGATTATACCATGAAAAAAGAATAAAATAAATATTTTTTTATCATTTTAAAAAACTACTATCTGTAGTTTACATAAAACCGCAAACACACTATTCCATGTGGTTTACATAATCAGTTTACATAATATTTTAAAACAGCAAAATATTATGTTGACATAATACCTTAAATGTTGTATAACTATTAATACCGACCCTTTTGCCGGTCGGCTATTTTTTCGCGCAAATTTATTTGTTTCTTATTAAGGTTACATAATATCGTGTATTTTCTATATATTGTTATATAAAAAATTATATGCGCTATATATTGTTTTGGTATTATTTGTTCTCTTTTTTCATATGTTTTTAAAAAAGGAAAGAGGGACAAGATAATGAACAAGACAACAGTTATTCACCTTAATGCTAAAAAAATTGCAGCAAATTTAAGAGAAAGCTACTCGATGCTTATAATGTTTTCGGCATACATAATCGGTGTTGTTTTGGGGTCTGTTTTGGTTAGCAGAAACCTGCGAGCATTCAAAAAAGCCGAGGCCTTGTATGAATCGTTCATAAGCGATAGAACCGAAAAGGCTTTTGTTTCGGTCCTTGCGTCCGCGCTATGGGATTGGATGCCTTTTATGCTTGCGCTTTTTGTTTGCGGAACCTGTATCGCAGGAATGGTTATTTTGCCATTTTTTATTGGATACAAAGGCTTTTGCTATGGCGCATTAGCAGGCTATATATATTCTAATTTCGCTCTGAACGGTATTGTTTTCGTGCTGATATTCATCATA
Organism: Acutalibacteraceae bacterium; assembly: GCA_045659535.1. Classification (GTDB taxonomy): domain Bacteria; phylum Bacillota; class Clostridia; order Oscillospirales; family Acutalibacteraceae; genus SIG589. The sequence goes on along the minus strand of JAZOXC010000100.1, from coordinate 1,289 downwards.
CCCGCGGCGCTAATCGGGGCTTTTGGATTGTTTTTGGCAGGGAAGAGATCGTTCTCGTTTTCGCTATTGCTCGCGCGTGGGGTTTTGCCGTACAGTAGAGAATACAATATGTATAACATGCTCATACATTATTGCAAAGAATTCGCTTTTTTAACCGCAACATCAATTTGCGCAGCACTATCCGATGCGGCATTATCTGTCGCTTTTTGGGACAAAATCAAACTAACATAAAGGAAAAAGGAGGGAAGTTTAAATGCAAAATTCTATTCAAAATTTTGAAGGCTATCTCAAAAACGAGAAAAAAGCCTCTAAAAATACATTTGAATCCTACATGAGAGATATCGTACAATTTTCTACATACTGCTCTGCAAATAAAATTTCCCGAGTTTCCGATATATCCAACGATACCGTTAACCGCTATATTAAATTCCTGCATTCGCTTGGAAAATCCGATGCAACCATTGCCAGAGTAACCGCATCCTTGCGCTGTTTCTTTACATATATGATAAAGAAGGGCGAGATGGGGGAGAATCCCTTAAAAGACGTTAAGCTAACCCCAACTCAGAAGAAGCTTCCCGAGATCCTCACAAACAAGGAAATAGTTCTCCTGCTTTCGCAACCCGATTGTTCGAACTATAAGGGTTGCAGAGATAAGGCGATGCTCGAGCTTTTATATGCTACCGGCATAAAAGTTTCTGAACTCATTGATCTTAAGATAAATGATATAAATACCCAAATTGGTATTTTGCATCTTCATACAGAGAGCAGCCAGCGAATCATCCCGATATATCCCGAAGCAATTAAGGCAATCACAAACTACATAACCGCAGTTCGCGAGGTAATTATTAGTGATAAATCGGAAGAAAAGCTGTTTACTAATATGAATGGACAACCCTTAACACGTCAGGGATTTTGGAAGATTATAAAGCAGTATGCAGCATCTGCAAATATCAATAAAGATATAACCCCGCACACACTTCGTCACTCATTTGCCGCTCATTTGCTCGAAAATGGTGCTCAGTTGCAGGATATTAAGGAAATGCTTGGACATTCCGATATCTCAACAACACAGATCTATGCACAAATAATGAAAAACAAATACGCCAAGTCGTATAAAAAATTCCATCCGATGGCAAGATAGGAAGCTCTGTTATGCAAAAACAGAACTTCCTATTATTTTTTTAAATAAAATAATACAAGCTGCGATGACCATTTGTTTATCGCAGCTCGTTTTTTATATAATTATTATTTAAGGGGATACCCCCTAATTTTCCATACTTAATTATACA
>JAZOXC010000099.1:0-1363 GCA_045659535.1 Acutalibacteraceae bacterium | reverse complement strand
CGGGAGCAGAATCATCGGCCTTGGTGAGAACGAGGTCCTCGCCATCCATGGTGATGGTTAAGGTTTTGCCCGAAATCTTATATGTAGCAGTAAACTCGATGGTTTCGATTGTCATAACGAGTTCGTTGCCATTGGTTTTATAAGTTCCGACTGCATCGCCGGTAGGATCGCCAATGGTTAATTTTCCATCAGCCTCGAAGAGCATATACTCATCGGCCTGGCCATCATTGAGCCACTTGCCAACAATAGAGTCGGCAGAAGCGGAATCGCTGCCGCAACCTGCGAGGCAGGAAAGGGCGATTACAAATACTAATACTAATGCTAAGGTCTTTTTCATTTTTATCCCTCCAGAAATTTTAAGCTGTCGCTTAAACATATTCTATCACTGCAACGCGCTAAAGTAAAGCATATTTTTAAAAATTTTTTAACATTGGCGCACTTGCGTTTTTTTGTTATTTATGTTAAATTAATTCTTGGAGTTGATAACATGAAAAGAATGATTAAATATATTGCGCTCATCCTCTGTTTGGCGCTTTGCCTCATTTCCTTTGCGGGCTGCACCACAACCGATGAATACCACGATGGTAAGCTCTGCGGAACCTGGGAGGTTGAAACCTGGGTTAGCCTTAGCCGCTGTTACTACCCCGTTTATTATACCCTCCGTTTAGCATCGGATGGCAGCGCCCAGCAATGGATTGATGAAGAGCAGTTTAAATATAATCTTCAGCTCGAGGAGACCTTCTCGTTTATTATTTATCCCCTAATGGAGAATGCTAACTATCGCAATCAGTTTATTGGTATGTCGCAGGATAAATATAACGAATACCTTCGAACCATGATTGCTAACAAGCTTCCTGCTCGCATTGAGGAGGTATATGGCAAAACCATGGAGCAATGGCTCGATGATGAATACGCGAAATACAAGGCCTTGGTTGATAAGGGCGAAACCGATGCAGGAACAACCTATTGGATCAGCAACGGCGGAAAGGTTGCTTTCCTCGCTTATACCACCGATTTTGATGGCAAAACAAGCGAGGAAATCTGGACCCAGCTAAACACAGATAACCCCTATGGTTGTATTGCTTATTCCTTCTCCGATGGCAACGAGCTTGTTACCCTTTCGCAAATTTCGGATGACCCCGACCGCAACAGCTATCCTGTTACAATGCTGAAAATCGGATAAACTAAAAGCCTATGGCACCCGCCATAGGCTTTTTTATAACATTATATAAAGAAGTGCAAGCAGCAAAAGTTCATCCTCGGTTTCGCCTAAAAGCAGCAGCATAACCGCAATTATAACCTTTCGGTCGGCATCAAAATCCATACCCTTTAGGTTAAGCATGCGAAGCAGATCGAAGCCCTT
>JAZOXC010000098.1:0-1618 GCA_045659535.1 Acutalibacteraceae bacterium | reverse complement strand
TTTGAAGTTTCAAAGCTTCTCGATATCTATGGCGGCTTGCTCCCCGAAAAGCAGCGCCTGATAGTCGAGCTTTATTATAACGATGATTTGTCCCTCTCCGAAATATCCGAAAACGAGGGAATAACTCGCCAGGGTGTTCGTGATGCCCTAAAAAGGGCAGAGGCGCAGCTTCGCATCTTCGAGCAGGAGCTTCATATGGCCGAAACGGTCGAACTCTTGCGCCGCGCCCGCGAAGCCGAGGATAGCCAAAAAATATTCTCAATAATCGATAATCTTTAAGAAAAGGAGTTGGCGGCATGGCATTCGATAATTTAACCGATAAGCTTGCGGCGGCGTTCAAGCGCCTTCGCTCAAAGGGCAAACTAACCGAATCGGATGTTAAAGAGGCTATGCGTGAGGTTCGCCTTGCGTTGCTTGAAGCCGATGTAAACTATAAGGTCGCCAAAGACTTTACTAATACCGTTGCCGAAAAATGCATCGGCGAAAAGGTAATGGAGAGCTTAACCGCTCCGCAAATGGTTATAAAAATCGTTCGTGATGAGTTGGTTGCTCTTATGGGCGGAAATCAAGCCCGCCTTAAAACAAGCGATAAAATTCCAACCGTTATTATGATGTGCGGCTTGCAGGGTTCGGGTAAAACAACCCATTCTGCAAAACTCGCCAAGCTTCTAAAAGCGCAGGGTCATCGCCCGATGCTTGTTGCTTGCGATATTTATCGACCCGCCGCAATCCAGCAGTTAAAGGTTGTTGGTGAGCAGGTTTCGGTTCCGGTTTTCGAAAAAGGAACCCAAAAACCCGAAAAAACCGCCCTCGAAGCGGTTAAATATGCCCGCGACTATGGTCATGATTACCTAATCCTCGATACCGCAGGTCGCTTGCATATCGATACCGAGCTGATGGCCGAGCTCGACCGCATAACCAAAACCGTCGAGGTAAACAACATCCTCTTGGTTGTCGATTCAATGGTCGGTCAGGATGCCGTTAATATCGCAAAGGCATTCAATGATCAGCTACCCATCGATGGCGTTATCCTAACAAAGTTAGATGGTGATACCCGCGGCGGTGCGGCCCTTTCGGTTCGCGCAGTAACAGGTAAACCTATCATGTTCGCCGGTGTTGGCGAGAAGCTTTCGGAGTTCGAAGAATTCCATCCCGACCGAATGGCATCTCGAATCCTTGGAATGGGCGATATGCTCTCGCTCATCGAAAGGGTAGAGCAGGAGGTTGATGAAAAGAAGGCTCTCGAAGCCGCGAAAAAGCTCGAAGAAAATAAATTCGACCTAAACGACCTTTTAGAGCAGTTCCAAAGCCTAAAAAAGATGGGACCGCTTAAAAATGTTCTCGGAATGCTTCCGGGAATGGATAAAAAGCTTCGCGATGTTGATATTGATGATCGCGTTATGCTTCGAACCGAGGCAATCATTAAATCCATGACAGCTCGCGAGCGCGCAAAGCCCGACCTTCTCAATGCTTCCCGCAGAAAGAGAATTGCAGCAGGTAGCGGAACAAGTGTCGAGGATGTAAACCGCCTCATGAAGCAGTATGATCAAATGAAAAAAATGTTCCGCACCATGACCAAGTCGGAGGCCAAGCGGTCTTAGGAAGACAATTGATAGAT
>JAZOXC010000097.1:0-3182 GCA_045659535.1 Acutalibacteraceae bacterium | reverse complement strand
CCTATCCGTATCGGTCAGGGTGTTGAATTTGACTATTCTACCGTTCATGCCGTAACAACCATTAAGAACTCGGGTTATGAAGCAATTATTATAAACAACAACCCCGAAACGGTTTCTACCGACTATACAACTGCTGATAAGCTCTATTTCGAGCCGCTCACTCCCGAAGATGTTATGAACATTATCGAGTTTGAGAATCCGAATGGTGTTATCGCTTCCCTCGGTGGTCAGACAGCAATCAACCTTGCTGAACCGCTCATGGAGCGCGGTGTTGATATCATCGGAACTGATTGTGCTGCTATCGAGCGCGCTGAAAACCGCGATAGTTTCGAAAAGGTTCTTGAAGAACTTAACATTCCTCAGCCGCAGGGTAAGGCTGTTACCAACATCGAGGATGGTGTTGCAACCGCAGCTGCAATCGGTTATCCCGTTTTAGTTCGTCCGAGCTTTGTTCTTGGTGGACGCGCGATGCAGATTGTTGCAAACGAAGATCAGCTTCGTCAGTATCTCAAGACCGCTGTTGAAATCGATGAGGACAAGCCCGTTCTCGTTGACAAATACATTCAGGGTAAAGAGGTTGAGGTTGATGCTATCTGCGATGGTAAGGATGTTTTCGTTCCCGGTATTATGGAACTTGTTGAGCGCACCGGTATTCACAGCGGCGACTCGATAAGTGTTTACCCGACCTTCAGTATCTCGGATAAGGTTAAAGGAATCATCCTTCAGTATGCAAAGAAGTTAGGCCTCGGAATCGGTATTGTTGGTCTTTACAACATTCAGTTCATCGTTGATGAAAACGATAATGTGTTCATCATCGAGGTTAACCCCCGTTCTTCGAGAACCGTTCCGTTCCTTTCTAAGGCTACAGGTTACTCGCTTGCCGATATCGCAACTGAGGTTATCATGGGCAAGAGCCTTAAGGAACAGGGAATATTCAATATTTACCCCGAGGAGAAGAAGCGCTGGTATGTTAAAGTTCCGGTATTCTCCTTCAATAAGATTCGTGGACTTGATGCATATCTCTCACCCGAAATGAAATCTACAGGTGAAGCTATCGGATACGATAACAAGCTTAATCGTGCTCTTTATAAGGCACTTCAAGCTTCGGGTATGCACCTACAGAACTATGGAACAGTTTTAGCAACCATTGCCGATAAGGATAAGGAAGAGGCACTACCGCTTATCCGCCGCTTCTATAATCTTGGATTTAATATTCAGGCAACCGCAGGAACTGCCAAGTTCTTAAAGGAGAACGGAATCAGAACCCATGCCTTAAAGAAGATTAGCGAGGGAAGTGATGAGGTTCCCGAAGCAATCCGTCAAGGTCATATCGCATATATCATTAATACTCGCGATATCGGCTCTGTTGGTCAGATGAATGATGGTCAAACCATCCGCCATTGTGCAACCGAGAACAACGTTAATATCTTTACCGCACTTGATACAGTAAGAGTATTGCTCGATGTTCTCGAAGAAACAACTTTAACTATTTCAACCATTGATGCTTAAAAAAAGGAGCTTAAAATGAAACAGAGCTTATTTACCATCGAAACAAACATACCGCTAACCAATAATGTCTATCTCATGAAATTGCGCGGTGATGTTTCGGATATAACTGCTCCGGGACAGTTTATAAACATTAAACTTGATGGATTATACCTTCGCCGCCCCATCTCGGTTTGCGATCGTGATGATGAGAGCGTTACCATAATCTATAAGGTAGTTGGCAAAGGAACCGAGCAAATGAGCAAAATGACCTCGGGCGAGCTTGATGTTTTAACGGGTCTCGGAAACGGATATGATATCGCCAAGGGCGGGGATATGCCCCTGCTTGTAGGCGGTGGCGTTGGTGTTCCTCCGCTTTATATGTTGGCAAAGGAGCTAATTGCCGCAGGTAAAGAAGTTTCTGTTGTTTTAGGATTTAATACCGAGTCCGAGGTTTTCTATAAAAATGAGTTTGAGAACCTCGGCGCTAAGGTTTATGTTACTACCGTTGATGGTTCCATGGGAACCCGCGGATTCGTTACCGATGTTCTCTCCGACATAGAATATTCCTATGTTTATACTTGCGGACCTGAGCCGATGCTCAAGGCATTATACAATGCCATAAAAACATCGGGTCAGTTCAGCTTTGAAGAGCGAATGGGTTGCGGATTCGGTGCCTGTATGGGCTGCTCTTGCAAAACCATTACAGGTTATAAAAGAATTTGTAAGGATGGTCCTGTTTTAGAGAAGGAGGAGATTTTGTGGGAGCGTTAAGTGTTAATCTTTGTGGTATTGAACTAGATAATCCTATCATTCCCGCAAGCGGAACCTTTGGATATGGATATGAGTTCGCAGAACTTTATGATATCAATATGCTTGGAACCTTCTCCTTTAAAGGAACAACCAAAGACCCTCGCTTTGGCAACCCGACCTCTCGTATCGCAGAGTGTACTGCAGGAATGATAAATGCAGTTGGTCTTCAGAATCCGGGAGTTGAAAAGGTTATAAGCGAAGAACTCCCCAAGATGGCAAAGGTTTTCCATAAAAAGGTTATGGCAAATGTCAGCGGTTTTGCCGTTGAGGATTATGCCTATACCTGCGAGAAACTTGATGCTTGTCCCGAGGTTGGCTGGCTTGAGGTGAATGTTAGTTGCCCCAATGTTCATGGCGGCGGTATGAGTTTTGGAACCGATCCCGCTGCAGCTGCCGAGGTTGTTAAAGCGGTTAAAGCAGTAACTACTAAGCCGGTTATTGTTAAGCTTTCTCCGAATGTAACCGATATAGTTGCTATCGCAAAGGCTTGCGAAGAGGCAGGTGCTGATGCCATCAGCCTTATTAATACACTTCTGGGTATGCGAATTGATCTTAAAACCAAGAAACCGGTAATTGCAAACAAGATGGGCGGTTTCTCCGGTCCCGCAATTTTCCCGGTTGCTGTTCGAATGGTATATCAGGTTTCGCATGCAGTTAATATTCCGGTTATTGGAATGGGTGGTGTTAGCACCGCCGAGGATGTAATCGAAATGATGCTTGCAGGTGCTACCGCTGTTCAGGTTGGTGCTGCAAATCTTGTTGAACCCTATGCATGCCGCAATATTATCAATGATTTGCCGGCTGTTATGGAAAAATACGGAATTAAAAATTTAAAAGATATAATTAAAGGAGCTTAAAAATGGGTAAGGATGTTATCATTGCTT
>JAZOXC010000096.1:0-4135 GCA_045659535.1 Acutalibacteraceae bacterium | reverse complement strand
TAACAACATCGCCTGCAGTAACGGTATTATTGTCAAGTATTTTTGCCTTATCAACGATACCAACAGCAAAACCTGCGAGGTCATAATCCTCTACGGGCATCATACCCGGATGCTCAGCGGTCTCACCACCGATGAGTGCAGCGCCGGACTGAACGCAGCCCTCACAAACACCACCAACGATCTCGGCAATCTTCTCGGGAACATTCTTTCCGCAAGCGATATAATCGAGGAAGAAAAGCGGCTTTGCGCCACAGCAAATAATATCATTAACACACATAGCAACTGCATCAATACCAATGGTATCATGCTTATCCAAAAGGATGGCAAGCTTAACCTTGGTACCGCAGCCATCGGTTCCGCTAACCAAAACAGGCTCTTTCATGCCCGCCATAGGAAGACCGAAACAACCACCAAAACCGCCAACATCATCGAGGCAGCCCTCGTTGCGGGTTCTGGCAATATGCTTTTTCATAAGTTCAACAGATTTATAGCCGGCAGTTATATCAACACCTGCTGCTGCATAAGCATCGGATTTAGATTTCATAGTCATAATATTATTCCTTTCCATCCCAGCAATAGGTACAAAGCTTTGATTTATCGATACCTATCGCCTCGATAATACCCTCAAGAGACTGGAACTCAAGAGAAGCGAAGTTTAACTTTTCACAAATAGCGTTGCGAAGATTGCGACCGCGTTCGGTTTTGCAATCGCTGTATTCCGAAATATGGTTGAATCCCTCTTCGCCCTCAAGCTCTAAAATAGTTCTTCTTGCTAAAAGTTCAAGATCACTTGTTGCTCGAGAGAAGTTAAGATATTTACAACCATACATAATCGGCGGGCATGCAGAACGCATGTGAACCGATTTTGCACCGCTGGCATAAAGGAAATCAACGGTTTCTTTTAGCTGAGTTCCGCGAACGATGGAATCATCAACAAAAAGAAGGTTTTTATCCTTAATTAAATCGCAAACCGGAATCTGCTTCATTTTAGCGATTCGATTGCGCTCACTCTGCTTGGTGGGCATAAAGCTGCGCGACCAAGTTGGTGTATATTTAATGAATGCGCGAGAAAAAGGAATGCGACTCTTGTTTGCATATCCTATGGCATGCGGAGTTCCGGAATCAGGAACACCACCAACATAATCGATTCCATCGGTTTTTCCATCAAGTTCATCGTTTCTTGCCATTATCTCGCCGTTGCGATAACGCATCATTTCAACATTAACGCCTTCATAGCTTGAGGTTGGGAAGCCATAATAGCTCCAAAGGAAGGCACAAATACGCATTTCCTCTCCGGGAGGATTAAGTTGGGTTAGAGAATCGGCAGTGATCTCAACAATTTCGCCGGGACCCAATTCTTTTTCTCTATCATATCCAAGCTTGGAGTAAGCAAAATCCTCGGATGCAACGGCATAACCATTTTCGTTCTTACCGATGCAAACAGGTATTCTTCCCAAACGATCACGGGCTGCAACTATTTTGCCCTCGTTGGTTAGGATAAGAATGTTTGCAGTTCCATCAATCTCGGATTGAGCAAATTTTATACCCTCTGCAAAGGTTTCTTTCTGACTTATGAGAGCGGCGATAAGCTCTGTATAGTTAACAGCGCCACCGGTCATACCGTTAAAATGGCCGTTATTATCCGAAAAATAGCGCTCGATAAGTTCATCAGCGTTATTGATGATACCAATAACTGCTATCGCAAAAGCACCAAGCGATGAGCGAATAATAAGGGGCTGCGGATAATAATCACTAATACAACCGATAGCTGCAGTTCCCTTCATTTCATCAAAAATATCATCAAACTTGGTTCTGAAAAGCGAATTCTGAATATTGTGAATTTCTCTTTGCAGGCCAATCTCTTTATCATATGCCGCAACACCGGCACGACGAGTTCCGAGATGAGAATGATAATCTGTTCCGAAGAAAACATCGGATATCGCATCATTCTTGCAGACGGCGCCGAAAAAACCTCCCATTAAGATAACCTCCGTAAATACTAACTAAAAATTAAAACTCTGCAGAAATTTTAGCATCCTTTTCGAGGACGATAGCAGCATCTGCAGCGCGCTTATTGTCTAATTTTGCTGCTAACTCATCATCGCCCAATGCTAAAATTTGGGCTGCGAGCAAAGCAGCATTGCCGCCACCGTTGATAGCAACGGTTGCAACAGGGATACCGGTAGGCATCTGAACGGTTGAAAGCAGGGCATCCATACCATCAAGGTTAGAGGATTTGCAAGGAATTCCTATAACAGGCAGGGTTGTATTGGCGGCAATAGCGCCAGCCAAATGAGCTGCCATTCCGGCCGCAGCGATAAGTACTCCAAAGCCGTTTTTCTTTGCGTTTACGGCAAAATCACGAGCCTCAACGGGGGTTCTATGGGCCGAATAGATATGAACCTCAAAAGGAATATCGAGGCTTTTAAGCATATCGGTTGCTTTTTTTATGATGGGCAAATCGCTATCGCTGCCCATTATGATTCCTACTTTTTTCATTTTCATCCTCCGAAATTTATAAAAACAAAAAGGGCACACTTTACCAAAATGAGGTTAAGTGTGCCCAGACGGTCGGCTTTTAATGCGCTTGATTTCTATTCCCTCGTGGTTAACCACAAAATCCGTCAGTCATAGAAACGCATTTTACCAAACAATTTTATCATTAAATAAAATTGCTGTCAAGACACTATACTTAACAATTATTTTACAGCTGTGCTGCTATCCTTTTGAATAACATCGTGTGCTCCGCCTTCAACAATACTTGTTGCAGAAACGAGAGTGAGCTTTGCATTTTTCTGAAGCTCGGGGATGCTCAGAGCACCGCAGTTGCACATAGTAGAACGAACCTTGCTGAGCGAAACAGCAACATTATCCTTTAGGCTGCCTGCGTAAGGTACATACGAGTCAACACCCTCTTCGAAGGAAAGCTTCTTATCGCCGCCAAGGTCATAGCGCTGCCAGTTGCGAGCGCGAGCAGAGCCCTCGCCCCAATACTCCTTATAATAGGTACCGCCAATGCTAACCTTATTAGTCGGGCTTTCATCAAAGCGAGCGAAATAACGACCAAGCATAACGAAATCTGCACCCATTGCAAGAGCAAGAGTAATATGATGGTCATAAACGATACCACCATCGGAGCAAACAGGAACATAAATACCGGTTTCTTCAAAATAGCGGTCACGCTCGGCGCAAACCTCGATCAAAGCGGTAGCCTGTCCACGGCCGATACCCTTGGTTTCACGGGTGATACAAATAGAACCGCCGCCGATACCAACCTTAATGAAGTCGGCACCGCAATCCGCTAAGAAACGGAAGCCCTCTGCATCAACAACATTACCTGCGCCAACCTTAACAGAATCGCCATAGCGCTCTCTGATCCACTCGATGGTGAGCTTCTGCCACTCGGAGAAGCCTTCCGAAGAGTCGATACAAAGAACATCTGCACCTGCCTCTACGAGAGCGGGAACGCGCTCTGCATAGTCGCGAGTATTGATACCTGCGCCAACAACATAGCGCTTAGATGCATCGAGAAGCTCGTTGGGGTTTCTCTTATGCATATCATAGTCCTTGCGGAAAACAAAATAGCAAAGTCTCTGATCATCGCTAACGATGGGGAGAGAATTAAGCTTATTATCCCAAATGATATCGTTAGCTTCTTTAAGGGTTGTTCCCTCTTTTGCCCAGATAAGCTTATCAAACGGAGTCATAAACTCGCTTACCTTAAGGTCGGGCGACATACGGCTAACGCGATAATCTCTACCGGTTACAATACCAAGAAGCTTACCATCAGCAGTTCCATCCTCGGTAATAGCAATAGTGGAATGACCCTTTTCTCTGCTGAGAGCAATAACATCAGCCAAGGTTGCATCGGGGCGGAGGTTGGAATCGCTCTTTACAAAACCTGCCTTATAGTTCTTTGCGCGCTTTACCATAGCGGCCTCATCCTCAACCGACTGAGAACCATAGATAAAGGAAACACCGCCTTCGGTTGCAAGAGCAACTGCTAAACGATCGCCCGAAACCGACTGCATGATTGCAGAAACCATAGGGATGTTCATAGAAATTGCCGGCTCTTCACCCTTCTTGAATTTAACAAGAGGGGTCTTAAGCGAAACATTTGCAGGAACGCATTCGC
>JAZOXC010000095.1:0-6071 GCA_045659535.1 Acutalibacteraceae bacterium | reverse complement strand
AGGACTTATCCCTGTTTATGAGATTTATATTGATGACGAAAATGGTGAACCCCAACTTCAGTACACCCATTATTATGCCGATGGCGAGGATAAGCGCCTTGCCGAGCTCGATGAAAACGAGGTTGAATATAGCCGCGTTGATTTCAGAACTAAGCCGAGCAAGCTGGTAACAACCTTCATAACATTGCTAACAATGGGCTTCACCTTCGCCATATTCTGCGGATTTATTTATACCGCCCTTTGGCGAGCAGGTGATAGAGATAATAATAAATCAACCTATGGTGAAGTGGGAAGGGACAAGCTTAAAGGTCTGAAGGTAGGACTTTTGGCAATCATCCCGTTTGGTCTTATCTATCTCTTGCTGCTTATAAATAAGTTTGTAACCTTTATGCCGAGCATCTATGCCATCTTCAAGATTGCAAACTATTATATCTACCCGATTGTAAATTGGGGCTATGGTTCGGCCGCAGCCGTTTCGGATATTTCGGCTTTGGGACTCATTATCCTGCTTTTAACCTTAATCCCCATCCCGCTTGCAGCGGCAGCCGGTTATTATTTCGGCAATAGCGAGCTTTCGCTTAAAAACAAACTTATCTATACTAAGGAGAAAGAATAAAAATGGGTCTTTTCAAAATCAATTACGAAAAAGAGGGTCCCGGAGTATCCAAAAAAGAGCCCAAGAAAAAGTCCTTTATCCGCTTTTTCGAGCTTTATTTCAGAAACTTCTGGAAGCTCCTTTCGATAACCCTTTATTACATACTTCTTTGGATGCCGATTGTAACCTGCGGTCTATCCAATGTCGGTATCGCCCATGTAACCCGAAGCCTCGTTCGCGAGAAGCATTCCTTCGGCAGGCAGGATTTCTTCGATGCCATCAAGAAAAACTGGGCGCAGGCTCTCTTTGTTGGAATTCTTAATTTGATTCTAACAGCCCTTATCGTGTTTGCCCTTTATTTCTATTTTGTTTCGGCGGGAACAACCGCAACCATCCTTTCGGGCGTTATGCTCTTCTGTTTGGTTGTGTTTACTATTATGACATATTACATGCCCTTCCTCATAGTAACCTTCTCGCTAACAACCAAGCAGCTTTATCGCAATTGCTTTAAGTTCGTGTTCCTCAACATGCCCCGCAACCTGCTGATGTTCTTCACCTTGTTGGCATTCGATGTTCTCATCGTTGTTTGTATGCTAACTCCGCCCTTCCTCAGCATGGTAGGAACCCTGCTTTTATTCCTCGTTTATCCCGGTTTCCGCGCCTTCCTCATTCAGTTCACCATATTCGATTGCATCCGCAAGTATATGATTGACCCGTATTATGAGGAGCATCCCGATGCCGATATCCAAAAGCGCCTCGATTTAGGTCTCGAGGTTCCCGAGGAATATATGCCTCGCTATGAAGAGGATGAGGTCTTCGATGATGAGCGACTTCTTCCGCGTTCCGAAGAGGATGAATAAAATTAAAAGCACCCCGATTTCGGGGTGCTTTTTTATATTAAACGGGGCAATATCGGTACTCTGCGGATAGACCATGGCTATCGCCGATATAGCGGGAATCCCTTCTGCGCCCCCTAACAACATAGTATGATAGGGGAGGAAAAAAGGTTACGCAATAGGCTTATTTCTAATAAAGAGAACGCCAAGAGTGTCTCTTCCGCAATGAGCCGAAACGGTGCAACCTGCGCGGGTAACAAAAACCTCGCCCCAGGGCATAGCTGCCTCAACCTGCGCCTTAATATCCTCAACAATCTCGGGATCGCAACCCGCATGGGTAATGAAAACGCGATCGGTGCAGATGCTATCCTTATCAGCAAGGCGCTCCGAAACATAGGTCTTTAAAACCTCTGCGAAACGACCGCGATATTTTTTCTCAACTCCCATAGCGCCATCCTTAACAACGATGCAGGGCTTGAGCTTTAAAAGGTTTGCGCCAAGCGCGGCAACTGCCGAGCAGCGACCGCCCTTATGGAGATATTTAAGGTCATCAATAACAAACGAAGCATCAACATATGCGGCAAGGTCGTTAACGGCTGCAACGATTTCCTCTGCGCTCTTGCCTTCAGCTATCATATCAGCAGCGGCCAAAACCAAAAGTCCGCCACCGGTCGAAAGGTTTTTGGTATCAACAACATAAACATTCGGAACCTCTTCTGCGGCGAGAATAGCATTGTGGTTATTAACCGACATCGAGGAGCTGATGGTAAAGTGGATAAGGGTAGAACCATCCTCGGTTAGTTTATTAAAGAAATCAATATGGTCGCCGATGCTGGTAGCTGCGGTTTTTGCGAGCTTACCGGTGCGCTCGGCATATTCATAAAGGTCATCGGGCTGTGCCTCAAGACCATCGATATAAACCTTATCATCCATAACAACGGATAAAGGGCTAATAGCGATATTATATCTTTCGCAGAGAGCAGGACTAAGGTCGGTTGTGCTGTCGCTGGAAAGCTTAATCTTCATATCTGCCATAATAAAAACCTCCTTGAGTTTCTCAAATTATACCACAGAATAGTTAAAATCTCAAGTGAATAAAGTCAAATATTCTTGTAAAATTATAAAAAATATGTTAGTATATTGTTATCATTTTTTGGAGGCGAAGAAATGGCAAAGATTTCTCCTTCGGTTTTAACCGCAGATTTTTTAGAGCTTGGCGAAAAGCTTAAAATATTCGAAGAAAACGGTGTTGATATGCTCCATATGGATGTTATGGATGGCATATTTGTTCCCAATATTTCGTTTGGTGCGCCGATTATTGCAAATGTTAAAAAGCATACCCAAATCCCGATGGATGTTCATCTAATGATCGATCGCCCCGACCGTTATATAGATATGTTTGCGGCAGTTTCGGATATTCTCGGATTCCACTATGAGGCGGGCAGCGATGTTAAAGAAACCCTCCTAAAGATTAAATCCCATGGCATAAAAACCTGCCTCACCATAAAACCCTGCACCGAACCCGAAGAAATCTTCGAGTTTCTCCCGCTTTGTGATATGGTGCTCGTTATGTCGGTCGAGCCGGGCTTTGGCGGTCAAAAGTTTATGCCGCAGGCGCTCGAAAAGCTTAAAAAACTCAAAGCCGAAATTGCCCGCCGCGAGCTTTCCTGCCTTTTAGAGGTTGATGGCGGTATAAATAAAGAAACCGCACCCTTGGCGGTTGCCGCAGGTGCGGATGTTTTAGTAGCGGGAAGCTATGTATTCGATTCCGCCGATATCGCCTCGGTTATAGGCGAGATCAAAGCGCTTTAAATAATTTTACCTATCGGAGTATTGTCGCAAATTTTGCGCCAATGCTCCTTTGTTTTTGCGGCGGCAAATTTCTCGTTTATAATCCTTTTAGCGTATTCAAGAAGGGTTTTAAGCCCTTTTCGGGTAATATATCGGTCGTTTATTAAAATTCTGTATAATCCGCCGTTTCTATAAACCGAAACCATGATATTATCCCCGATATTTATCTTCAGTTGCTCGAGGGCCGAGAGCATATCCTCGCAGTTTTCAAATTCAAAAATTATTATCTTGCTTATTTTCTTGAGCCTTCGTTTGCCTGCTGCAATAAAATATATATCGCAGCCTCCCGAATCGGTGGGATAAACCTTTATGTTTAGCTTTCCCGAGGATAGCGCAAAATTCGATGCTTCGAGTCCCTTTTTGAGTATGCTCCCAAGAGCCGCTCGCGCGTTTTCGTTATCATATCTTATATCCTTAAAGCTGCCGAAATAATCAAAAATTTCGGTTGCCGAAAGGGTTATCTTAAGCCTGCTGCGGCTCTTTGAATCAATCTTCATAGGTTACCTCCCCGAGCATATTTTAAACCTCTGCAGCTGCCGATTCAAGCGGTAAATCATGGGGCGGCATAGGCCAACCCCATGATAGACCGGGGTTATTTACAACCGCAAGCAGGACCCGATTTTTCGCAAGCATCTCTCTCGGGAGGGAAAAATTCATCGGTTGGGAATTCGATTCTGCGGAAAAGGTCGCAGGGATGCTCTGCGGTATCCTCGCATTGCTTTTCAGGGATGCAGAAATCATAAACAGGGATAAGCATCTGAACATTTCTAACAAGCTGAACTATGCTGAAAAGTCCGAGTGTTACAAAAATGGTTGGTGTTCCGCTCTCGCATTCTGTGCAAACCTGCCCGCCGAGACATTGGCAAATGCAAGCGGGTATGCAGCATGTGTTTTCGTAGCAGCTTCTAACCTCGCCGATTCGAGCCGATAGGGGAATGGGGTCAACGCTCTGAACAACACAGCGCGGCATGTTGGTGGTCCGTGTCATATTGGTGTCCATAGCATCCTCAAGTGTTATGTTGTTCGAGAAAACCTTAACATTTCCGTCGCTGCCGAAAAGAATAACCTTTTTGCTGAAATAAGCAACACCTCTAATGGTTGTCGGAGCGGCATGGGGCGACATGATGAGGTCGAGCTCAACAAGGAAGAAAAATGTAAGATCGCATGAATAGTATCCGCGATTAAAGTTTACCGGCTCAACATCGATGTAAACATTGAGCACCTCCGCACTACGGGTCTTAACGCTCAGCGCGTTCCCAACCAAAGCCTGGTCGGCCGCCGTGAAATAGCAGCGAAGATCCTCTAAACAGTCGCGGTCGCAGCAAGAATCATAAACTCTTCCGGCATCAATGCAAACCGCCTCTTTGAAGCCATTATTATCCGCCATAAAAAAGCCTCCTTCTTAAAATTGAAGCAAAAACTTCTATACCATACTATGTTTTTGGCTTTTTTGTGTGAATATGAATTTTAAAGAAAAAGGCGGAAATGATAATGGCGGAGCTGATAATAATGAATATAACCGCAAAAGAGTATAAAGAATTATATAAAAAAGCATCGCCGAAAAGTCCAAAACTAAAGGATTTTTTCTTCGCATATATAATAGGAGGGTTTATTTGCGCCTTCGGTCAGATATTGCTCGAAATATATAATAGTGCGGGACTCGGTGAGGAAAATGCCAAAACCATGGTTCCCATAACCCTCATTTTCATAGCTGCGCTCCTAACTGCGCTACACCTTTTTGATAATATCGCTCGGGTAGCGGGGGCAGGAACCCTCGTTCCCATAACCGGCTTTGCAAACGCGGTTGTTTCTCCCGCCATTGAGTTTAAAATGGAGGGTCGCATTTTGGGAACAGGAGCAAATATGTTCAAAATCGCAGGCCCCGTTATCGGCTATGGAACCATCGCAAGCATCATTTATGGTGTCGCATTTTGGTTTTTTCTATAATAAAATGAAAATAAGACTGTATGTGATTTTTCTCATACAGTCTTATTTTCAACATCAATGTTTTGAATGTATCTACATTTCGGATAATTTGAGCAACCATAAAACTGGTTTCCGGCATATACGCCTCTAGTGGCAGTTCTTATGATAAGATTTCCACCACAAAGGGGACATATATATTTATTATCTAAATTATGGTGTATGTTTGAAGCATGTTGCTTTTTTTGTTCTTTGTTTACAATTGTTCTTGGCAGTAATTTATTGTAAATATCGTTAATTTGAATTTCAGTTAGAATATCAAGATTGTTTTCCCATATGTTTCTGAAAATGTTAGAAAGGTTGGCGTGTTTGCAAACAAAAACATCAGTTGAATTAATACTAATGCTCTTTAATTCACTGCGGTTACTAAATGTGATAATTGAAAAAGTTTTAACATTAAAACCAAGGAATAATTTTAAAAATTTAATATGAGTGTGATTTTGTCGTACTGGATTATAAAATTGATATTTTTTTACTTTTGTTCGGAAACCTTTCCTACCGGCATATAACGTTACTGTCCAGTTTTTATTGTTTTCATTCCCGAAAACATATCCAGCATAATTCTTGTTTTCAAAAACAAAAATTCCTTTGCGTGTGATATATAGAACATCAATTTCAGTAGTGCTCCCATTAGGACCAGGAATATAAATATTTCTTAATATTTTTCCACCATATTGCGTTTCTTTTTCAATATCAACTTTATGAGTTAGAATTTCTTCGCTTATTTGACCTTTTACAGAGGGAGATTTTAAAAATAATGGTATATAAATCACACAAACACCTCGCCTTAACCCGATGCATAATGA
>JAZOXC010000094.1:0-1959 GCA_045659535.1 Acutalibacteraceae bacterium | reverse complement strand
TACCGCTTTGCCTGCTGCATCGCCGCGGCGCATAGCATCGAAGGCGGTTCTTCCGCTAACCTTGCCATTATTGGCATTAGCGATTTCCCACATTAAGCTATCGGGGTTTTTATCCATAGCCTCCTTGGTTTGGCGGATGAGAGCGGTTGCCGAAGCATAGGTCTCCCAACAACCTTTACGACCGCAGGTGCAAGGAATTCCATCATACACCAAAACGGTATGACCGAGCTCGCCGCCCGCATAATTGGTTCCGGTAAAGAGTTTGCCGCCGATAACGATTCCGCAGCCAACACCGGTTCCGAGGGTTATGATTATGAAATCATCGGTTCCCTTTCCGGCGCCCGCTAAATACTCGCCATATGCGGCTGCATTGGCATCGTTTTCGATATAGCACTTGATGCCATCAAGGCGAGAAGAAACAAGCGCTACCATCGGAGCTTTATCAAAACGAAGGTTGTTTGAGGTTGCGATAATACCATTTACAGGGTCGATGCTTCCGGGAGCGCCGATACCTGCGGAATGGATATCCTTAAGGGTTAAACCTGCATCCTCGAGCGCCATAAGGCAGGCTGCCGCAATATCATCGGCAATCTCCTCTGCGGGGCGCGGAGCATTGGTCTTTTTCTTGCCGCGACCGATTATTTCGTTTTTTTCATTAACAACGCCAACTGCGATGTTTGTTCCGCCTAAATCTATGCCTAAGTTATACATACTTTTCACCTTTACTAATTAAAAATCGGAATATCCTGTTTTATCATTTGCGTTGTTGCTCTTGGCCTCGCTCATGCCGAGTCGCTCAAGGAGAGCCTGAGCCGCATTATAGCCGAGCTTTTTCTGGCGGTTATTTCGAGCTGCAACCTCGATAATAACAGCAAGGTTTCTACCGGGCTTAACCGGAACGGTTATCGAGGGAAGATTGATTCCTAAGATTTCGGTTGTTTCATCCTCGAGACCCATACGATCATATACCTTAGAAGAATCCCAAGGCTCGATGTTGATAACGAGATCGATCTTTTCGGTTGGTTTAACAGCACCAACACCGAAAATTCTGCTTGCGTTAATAATACCTATACCGCGAAGCTCGATAAAATGACGAATATTTTCGGGCGATGTTCCAACAAGAGATTTCGAGGAAACGCGGCGAATTTCAACCGCATCATCGGCTATTAATCGATGTCCGCGGTTAACAAGTTCGATAGCAGTTTCACTCTTACCAACTCCGGAGTCACCTACGATAAGGATACCCTCGCCGTATACCTCCACGAGAACGCCGTGACGGGTGATGGTCTGAGCAAGCTGAACGTTCAGATATGCAATAAGCGCCGCCATGAACTCACTTGTGTTACCCTCCATAGAAAGAAGGGATACCCCGTATTCCTTTGCCGCTTCCAGCGCAAACTCGTCTGCAGGCATACCGTGAGTGTAGATAAGTGCGGGGGGCTGATGTGAAAAAAGGTCGTTAATGTGCTTTTTTCTTACATCAGGCTCAAGGCTTTCGAGATATCTGTGCTCTGCAGATCCAATGATCTGGATACGCTCAGACTCAAAGTGCTCAAAAAATCCTGTAAGAGGAAGCGCAGGTCTGTTTACAACTCTTTTTGTTATATGGACCTCTGTGGGATCCTTAGGTGTATAAAGAACTTCAAGATTGAATTTCTTAATTATCTGTTGAAGTGTTACTGTTCCTGTTGCCATAATTGAAATTCCTTTCAAGAATTTATACTATACAAATCAAGTATATCACACTCGAGTGTCGAATGCAACCATAAAATAGTAATGGCGAGAGGGTCAAACCTTCTCGCCAAATCTGTTGGATGTGTAATCGCGGTCTACTGTTATTACCGTGTTGTATATGGGGCTGAGCTTTTTTATCTCATCCTCAAGTCGAAGACAAAGCTCGCGGTCGGAAAGAGGGAATTCATCGGTAATAGCAACATCGAAAATGAGATTGGAATGGGT
>JAZOXC010000093.1:0-11679 GCA_045659535.1 Acutalibacteraceae bacterium | reverse complement strand
GTACGGATAAATCTGTCGTAGGAAATGTTCATACCGTCCCAAACCTCTTTGATCTGAGCGGCAATTCGGTCTACGTATGCCTTGGGTGCAATGCCCTCAGCCTTTGCCAGTTCCTCAATCTTCTGACCGTGCTCGTCGGAGCCGGTGAGATAGTACACGTCAAAGCCCATCATTCTCTTATAGCGGGCAATCATATCGGCGAGAACTATGTCATAAGCGTTGCCGATATGGGGCTTTTGAGAGCTATATGCTATTGCGGTGGTAATATAAAATTTTTCTTTATTCATTCTAATATCCTTCTCTCTAAGGTTAAGGTCTGTATAAAATCGGAGCTAAAAGCACCGTAGCGGCCGAAGCGGCCAAATAGGCTATGATATAGCCTGGGGTTAAAAATGTGGCAAAATTGCCGAGCACCAGCGCAGCAAAAGCGGCGATTCCGGCAAACACAAGGATAATATGAAGCGCAGCCATAATAGCGGTTAAGCGCTTGATTTTAATCGCAGCGGTAACAACGGCGGAAATTCCGGCGGCACCACCATCAAAGGAAGCCTTAGCGGCAACACTTTCGCGATATTCGGTCTTATCCTTATACATTCGAATACTGCCCGACTGCATAATCTTAACAAAATCTTCGGGGAGTCCAAAGTAATCGCAGAGCATCTCTTCAGTAACATTGGGATCGCAGTTGTTAACAAGCAGAACAACTCCGGTTTTAGTTAATCTGCGGAGCTCGTTTGCAATGTCGTGGTCGGCCTCATAACCAACAATTAGCAGCGCGCAGGGGCGACCATCCGAAGCAACATAAACAGGGAAATAACCATTGCGGAGAATCTTTTTATCAACCTCAACCGAGGGAACAGAAACACCGTGTGTTTCCATAAGGGTTCGGTTTCCAACAAGTATCGAATGATCTCCAACCCATCCCGAAATACCGAGGCGGTTTTCGTATTTAACCGAATCCGAGGGCGGAAGAACGAAATCCTCGCTGGTTCTTGCGATTCTTCTAAAAACGTGTCCGAGCGGGCTGTTTATCGCGGTGGTAACTGCAGCCGCATTGAATATGGTTTCATCAAGGTTGTTGGGGCTTAAAACCTTCATATCATACATTTTAACCCTACCGCGCGGGAAAATGCTCTTAATATCAAATGTAACGGCATTAACCTGCTCGATTTCCTCTGCAGCCTCGTAGCTTGTAAGCATGGCATCATAGTTCGAAAGTCGGTTTGCAGCCATCTTAGCGGGAAGTGTTCCGATAAGAGCAGAGGTTAGGGGAGTGCCGATAGCGGTAAATGCGGCAAAGAAATAAAGCGCATATGCGGGGGATTCCGAAATAAATCCATATGCTGCCATCAAAACTGCTATCAAGAGTGTAACAATCGAAAT
The DNA here is from genome assembly GCA_045659535.1 of Acutalibacteraceae bacterium. Taxonomy (GTDB): domain Bacteria; phylum Bacillota; class Clostridia; order Oscillospirales; family Acutalibacteraceae; genus SIG589. Next base: position 10,296 of record JAZOXC010000093.1, on the reverse strand, counting down.
AATTGCGGATTTACCCGAGAAAGGATCAGTAAACTGCGAGTTTGTAAGGTATCTTCTAATGTTTATTGTCTTGCGACCAGAAGCTACCAAAGCCTCGCCCTCAACGGCATCATGTGCGATTGCATAGGAGCCGTTGTCCTCATCAATAAGGGTGAGAGCAAATTTCTCGTGATCGTTGGATATCTGATTGAATCCGATAAGGCGGCGCTTTGCATTGTTGCGTTTACCAATAAGAGAGCAAAGCATTCCGATAGCGGCAATAAATCCAAACTGCGGTGCGAGGAAATCCTTGTTAACAATACAAAAAGCACCAAAAATGATGGCCGATAAAGCGCTTATCGCAACAGGGAGGGTATCACCGCTCTTTTTGGTAAAGGGCGCGGCAAATCCCTTTAGAATGTCTATGTTTATAAGTGTGCAAAGTCCGGTCAGAGCTGTTGCTAAAACAAGGAACATTCGGGGATTTGCCTCTCTCGAGGATTCAACAAGGGGGCTTGCCATAATCGAGAGAACGGCGGCCAAAACAAAAGTAAAGAATGCGCGGATATTTATCTTTCGAAGCGCGCTTCTTAGATCCTTTTCGATCGGAATGGAATCGGCAACGGTTTCATAATCGCCAAAAAGCTCTTCCTCTGCGTTTTCATCTGAATCAAAAGAAACGCTGCTCGAAACAATATCTAAATCAATATCAAGCTCGGGAACCGGCATGGTATCGCCGATAGCGGCGAAGCTGAGTGTATCACCCTCTGCGGGCTCATCGTTTTCTGCCGAAACAGGGGTGAAAACAGCGGTATTGCCATCTGCGGGAACTTCTTTTATAGCATCAAAGGCGATGGTTGCACCCTCATCGGTTTCGCTCGAGCGATCCTCATCCGCATAGCGGTATTGGAAATTCTTAACACTTTCATCCTCTTGCTCGGCGGCTTCGTTGCGCTCGGGAAGGCGGAAAGCCTCGATCGGAGCGGTGCCGTCATCTTTTATTTCGGGTTCGGTTTTTGCTATATCTTCCTTAATTTCTGCCTCGGCTTCTACCGATTTTTGGGTAGTAACCTTTGCGGCCTTCTCGGCGCCATAAAGCTTGCTTATGCGCTCCTGGGCGCGGCGTTCTGCCTCGGCAATAATGCTCTCAACGCTGTCGAGCGAATAGGCCGGCTGACTTGTAAGGATCGGTGAGTTTTTATCATCCGCAACAAACTGCGAACAACGCGAAAGCAACGATTCGGTCTGTTTTTTAACCTCTTCAGATTTAGCCTCGGCTTCGCTATCCTCGCTCTTTCGAGCATCCAGCATCTTTTTATAAAGCGATTCTCCGGCTGCGTGCATCGGGATTTCCGCGGTCGGCTTTTGGGGCTCTGCGTGAAGAACCTCATCGGCGGTAAGTGCGTGTGGTGCGCGGTTTATATCGCTGCGCTTACCAATGGGAAGAATACCCTCATCCGAAAGGCTGTAGTTCTCCTTGATAACATCATCGGAATAATCGCCGTATATGTGTTTGTCTTTTCTTTGAAAAAGTCCCATAACTTAAATATATCCCCCTAAAGTAGTATGGAAAATTTATTTGTGTCGCTGGTCGGCAACCTCATACATAAGAACGCCGGCAGCAACCGAAGCATTAAGCGAATTTATCTTGCCAAACATCGGAAGGCTAACAATGCCATCGCATTTTTTAGCAACCAATCGGCCAATTCCTTTGCCCTCGTTTCCGATAACAATGGCAGAAGCGCCCTTGAAATCAAAGCTGTGTCGGTCGGCGCCGCCCATATCGGCACCATAAACCCAAACACCCTGCTCTTTTAAGAAATCGATGGTATTGGGAATGTTTGTAACGCGGGAAACGAGCATATATTCGAGCGCACCGCTTGCAGATTTTGCAACCGTCATATTAAGCGAAGCCGAGCGCCTCTCGGGAATTATAATTCCATGAACCCCGCAAGCTTCTGCGGTTCTTATGATAGCACCCAGGTTGTGCGGGTCTTCGATTTCATCGCAAATGATGATAAAGGGAGGTTCGCCGCGTTCCTCTGCGCGAGCGAGTATATCGCTTACTACACAGTAGTTATGCGATGCGATCATAACCGCAACTCCTTGGTGAACCGCGCCGCCGCAAAGGTAATCAAGCTTTTGGGGCGAAACCTCTTTTATCAGAATGCCCTTTTGCTTGCATTTTGCGATAATGGCGGTAACCGAGCCGCCCTCGGTGCCGTGTGCTACTATGAGGCGATCGATTTCGCGACCCGAGCGAATAGCCTCGAGAACCGCGTTTCTGCCCGCAATTATATTAGAACCGGTGTTGTTTTCGTTCATAGAAATCCCTTCGTGATCAAAAAGTAATTATAAGTGTCTATATTATAGCATAAAATAATAAAAAATAAAAGGGCAAACTTAACAAAAATTAAAAGATTTCGAAAAAAATCCTTAACCTTCGGGAATACTGTTTTCGGAGGTAGATTTTATGAACCAAAAAATTAAAAATATCGAGGGCATAAGGCTCATTGATTCGCGCGGAAATCCAACCATCGGTGCCGAGGTAACACTCGAGGACGGGAGCCGCGGGTTCGCCATTTCTCCCTCGGGAGCATCAACCGGGGAATACGAGGCGCATGAGCTTCGCGATAATGATAAAAAATCCTTCCTCGGAAAGGATGTAAGCAAGGCGATTTACGGCATAAACGGAGAGATAAAAAACGCGCTCTGCGGAATCGATGCAACTCTGCAAAATCGCATCGATAAAACCCTTATAAAATTGGATGGAACCGCAAACAAAGCTCGCCTCGGAGCTAACGCAATTTTGGCGGTTTCGCTCGCTGTCGCAAAGGCCGCAGCCGCATCGTATAAAATGCCGCTATACCGCTATATTGGCGGTTTTTCGGGTAGTCATATACCAACCCCGATGATGAACATTTTAAATGGCGGAGCCCATGCGGAAAACAATATAGATATCCAAGAATTTATGATAGTTCCAATAGGCGCAGAATCTATCGGAGAGGCTATGAAAATGGGCTGCGAAATTTATCAAACTCTTGGTATTATGCTGAGAAAAAAAGGGCTCGCTTGCGGGGTTGGAGATGAGGGCGGATATGCCCCAAATTTATCGGACGACAGCGAGGCTATCGAGCTTATTGTGGCAGCGATCGAAAAGGCGGGATACACAACCGAGCAGGTGAAAATTGCCCTCGATGTTGCCGCGAGCGAATGGGCAACCCCCGATGGCAATTATCTCATGCCCAAGAGAGGTATGATACTAAATCACGAGCAGATGATTTCGATGTATAAGGATATGATGAAAAAATATCCCATTATATCCATCGAGGATGGACTTGGCGAAAACGATTGGGTAGGCTGGGAGAAAATGACCGATGTTCTCGGAAACGATCTTTCGCTTGTTGGTGATGATCTTTTTGTAACCAATGAAAAGCGCCTAAAGAAAGGGCTTACAAACAAATCGGCAAACAGCATTTTGATAAAACCAAATCAAATCGGAACCCTAAGCGAGACCATAAATGTTATAAAGCTTGCAAAAAATCATGGTTATCAGGTAATCGTGTCCCATCGCTCGGGTGAGAGCGAGGATACAACCATAGCCGACCTTGCGGTTGGAATAAATGCTGCCCGAATAAAAACAGGTGCCCCCGCAAGAAGCGAGCGCACCGCAAAATATAACCGACTCATAATGATAGATAGGGAACTTCGAAGATAAAAAGAAAAAACGCTCTGCCGGAGCAGAGCGTTTTTGTTGTTGTTTGGAATCTTATGCCAACTCAGCGAAGTACTTAATGGTACGAACCATCTGGCTGGTGTAAGAGTTCTCGTTGTCATACCAAGAAACAACCTGTACCTGATAGGTATCATCGTCGATCTTAGCAACCATAGTCTGGGTAGCATCGAAGAGCGAACCATAGGTGATGCCAACGATGTCGGAAGAAACGAGCTCTTCCTCGGTGTAGCCGAAGGAAGCAGAAGAAGCAGCCTTCATAGCAGCATTAACGCCTTCCTTGGTAACATCCTTGCCCTTAACAACAGCAACGAGAAGGGTGGTAGAACCGGTCGGAACCGGAACGCGCTGTGCAGAACCGATGAGCTTACCATTGAGTTCCGGAATAACAAGACCGATAGCCTTTGCAGCGCCGGTAGAGTTGGGAACGATGTTAGCAGCAGCAGCACGAGCACGACGAAGGTCGCCCTTTCTGTGGGGACCATCGAGAACCATCTGATCGCCGGTATAAGCATGAACGGTGGTCATGATACCGCTCTGGATGGGAGCGTAATCGTTGAGAGCCTTAGCCATGGGAGCAAGGCAGTTGGTGGTGCAGGAAGCAGCAGAGATGATGGTGTCATCAGCGGTAAGAGTATCCTCGTTTACGCTGAAAACAACAGTCTTGAGGTCGTTGCCTGCGGGAGCAGAAATAACAACCTTCTTAGCGCCTGCATCGATGTGAGCCTGGCTCTTATCCTTAGAGCAGTAGAAACCTGTGCACTCGAGAACAACGTCAACGCCGATTTCTCCCCAGGGAAGATCAGCAGCATTCTTCTCAGCATAGATTTTGATGGTCTTACCGTCAACAGTGATGCTGTCTTCGCCTGCAACTACGGTGTCAGCCTTAGCATAACGACCCTGAGCGGAATCGTACTTGAGAAGGTGAGCGAGCATAGCGGGGCTGGTAAGATCGTTGATAGCTACGATTTCATAGCCTTCTGCGCCGAACATCTGGCGGAATGCCAAACGACCGATGCGTCCAAAACCATTAATAGCAACTTTAACCATTGGAAAAACCTCCTAAAATTTTTACAAAAGTATTTTACCCTAAACTTTCGCATTTTGCAAGCAGTTTTGTCATTATTTTAACAAAACTGTTGATTTTATCCGTAAATGACCCAAAAATGTGTGCCTAAGTTAGAGAATTTGAGGAAAAAAGATGCGTTTTTTACCAAATAGCGAAACAAAAAACCTTGCCGAGCGCCGCGAAAAATTAAGCGAGAGACTCGAAAAAGAGGGGATAACCCCTCCAATCTGTCGCGAATACAGAGAAATTTTTATAAAAGAGGGCAAAATTTATGACGGGGAATTCACAGGTTTTTATGAAATAAAAAAATTAGCCGAAATAGTTTTTCTATCCGCTATAATAGCAATGGCCGAAAAAGGCAAATTTGTCTTCATAAAAATTTCGGGCGATGGGGTTTATGAGATAAACAGTCGCCTTTTTGAGGCTGCGGTTTTCTCGATTTTTAATATGTCCGAAAACCTCTCGGAGGTGGCATTGTCGGCGTGCTCGGATTTCATAAAAATCGAAGTCTCAAAACTGCGGAAAAACTGCGATAAAAATGAGCTTTCTTTTGCTTGCGGGTTGTTTCTTCGCGAACTAAACAGCGGGAAATCCGCACTTTTCATACCCGCCGATAAGAGCATGAAAAAAGCCGATAAAATAAAAACGGAACACCTCTTTGGGAGGTATTCCGCTTCTGCTTTTTTTATTCTGTGATCGAGTCTATAACTGCTTCGGCAACCCTTATTCCATCAACCGCAGCCGACATAATTCCGCCTGCGTATCCCGCGCCCTCGCCACAAGGGAAAAGACCTGAAAGCGCCGTGCTTTCAAAGGCTTCGTTTCGCATAATCCTAACGGGGGATGAAGAGCGGGTTTCGGGGAATGTAAGTCGAGCAGCAGGGGAGTCAAATCCCTCTATTTTTCTGCCAAAAAGCTTTATTCCCTCGATAATCGAATCGGATATATTTTTCGGCAAAACCGATGAGAGAGAGGTCTCTATGGTAGCGGGTAAAACCGAGGGGCTAACCGCCGATTCTGCCTTTTCGCCAATGCATTCGCCAAAGGTGGTAGTAGGAACTGCTCCGCAGGCAATATTAAATGCCCTTTTCTCAATATCGCGCTGGAATTCAACACCCGCCAAAACATCGCAGCCCTCAAGATCCTCGGGGCGAACGTCGGCAAGAACAGCGCTGTTAGAATTTTCGCCATCGCGAGCAGCATAGCTCATTCCGTTAACGGCTATCATGCCCTCCTCGCTCGAGGCATTAACAACAACTCCGCCGGGACACATACAAAAAGTATAAACTCCGCGACCGTTTTCGAGGTGTGCCGCAAGCTTATAATCGGCGGCAGAAAGGGCGGGATGACCCGCAAAACCGCCATATAACGCGCGGTCGATATCGGCTCTTTTGTGCTCGATTCTGGCGCCAACCGAAAAGGGCTTGCGCTCCATATCAATACCCTTGTCCCTTAGCATATAAAATGTATCTCTCGCCGAATGTCCTGTTGCCAAAATCAGATGAGAGCAGGGGATTTTTTCAAGCTTTCCATCGCATAAAACAATTATTTCCGAAAGCCTTCCATCGGCGATTTTTATATCCTCGAGTCGGCAGGAGAATCTAACCTCGCCGCCGAGCGAAATAACCTCTTCGCGCAGATTTTTAACTATCTCAACCAGCCTATCGGTGCCGATATGTGGTTTGGCATCGATAAGAATATTTTCATCCGCGCCAAAGCGAACAAACTCCGAGAGCACCGCTCTGCAGCGAATGTTTTTGATACCTGTATTTAGCTTTCCGTCCGAAAAAGTTCCCGCTCCGCCTTCGCCAAACTGAACATTCGATTCGGGCGATAATTTACCGCCGCTAAAAAAGCTGTCAACCGATTTCATTCGGTCCTCGATGCGTTCGCCGCGCTCGATAACAATGGGTCGCAGCCCCGCCCGTGCTAAACATAGCGCCGCAAACATTCCCGCGGGTCCAAAACCTGCAATTATGGGGCGAATGGGGGAGGAAAGTCCCTCCCTAAAGGTGTATTTCTCCTCAGAGAAAATATGCGCTTTTTTCGAACGGCGAAGAGCGTTTTGCTCATCGAAAAGCTCGGCTACAACAGAGATGCAAAAATGAACATCCGACTTCTTGCGGGCATCAACCGATTTGCGGTAAATCGAAGCGCCCTTAACCGCTTTTTCGCTGATTTTAAGCTCTTTTGCAACTATTTGTTTCGGGTCGTTGTTTATAGCGCCGAGCGGAATATGAATATCATTTACTATTATCATCGCAAATACTCCACCGCGCCCATGGCTGCGGCATATCCGCTCGACCAAGCCCATTGCAGATTAAAGCCTCCGCAGTCGCCTGTGATGTCGAGTATTTCACCCGCGGCAAAAACACCCGCAAGGCGGGTTGCCATAAGGGTTTTGCCATCAAACTGATCGGTATAAAATCCGCCCATCGAAACCTGCGAATTTGTAAAACCCGTGTTTCCGCGAACGGTTAGAGAAAAGTCCTTGCATAGCTTGCAGATAGCCTTTAGTTGCTTGTCGTCAATATCCTTAACATAGCTCGAAAGTGATAGCTCTGCGCGCTTTAAAATAACCTGACCAAGTCGCTTGTTAAAAAGACCCGAAAGGAATTCATCGTTTTTGCGCATCGGTAGCATTTCTCTTCTCTCCTCAAGGCAGGAGGAAAGCTCACCAAAGCTCATATCGGGAGCCAAGTCGAGCGAGATTATATCGCCCTCTGCTGCATGTCCCGAAAGCTGCAAAATTGGCGGTCCCGATAGTCCGTAGTCGCAAAAAAGAGTTTCGCCAAAATCGGTTTTAATTGTTTTGCCGCCGCGAAGCAGTTTTACCTCGGCAAGGGTTTTAATGCCCTTTAGCTGGCGAACAAAATCGGTATCGGTTTTGAGCTGAACAATAGCGGGGGAGGGAGTTTTAGATGATAGTCTTGCACCCAAAATTTTGAGCATCTCGCCATCGCATCCGAGTTTCACGCCACCCGATAAAAGTCCGGTAGTAACTATAACCGCGCGGCATTTTATTGCGCTGTCGGCGGTTTTAATTTCGATTTCGTTATCATTTTTTCTGATGCTTGTGATTTTGGAGTTAAGAAAAGTCTCGATTCCGAGCTCATCCATTCTAAATCTCAGCGCATCAACAACGCTGCCCGCCTGGAGCGATCTTGGGTATCCCTTGTCGCCTTCAAAAATAATCGGAACACCGATTCTTTCAAAGAATCGGCAGGTGTCTTCGGTGGAGAATTTAGATAAAAAGGGCATGGCAAAGCGCGGATTCTTACCATAGTAGTTATCCGCTTTTATGTTTTTATTTGTTATGTTGCAGCGACCGTTACCCGTTAGAGCAATCTTTTTTCCAACTCGGTCGAGCCCCTCAAAAACAGCAACCCTAAACTCGGGAGCTGCTTCCTTTGCGGTAATGGCGGACATCATTCCTGCCGCGCCACCGCCTATAATGCAGATATCAAAAAACATATTTTCACCACCAAAATTTCTAAAATCATAATGCCATAAATATCTTTAAAAGTCAATAAATTACGACTTTACAAAGCTGTGCGGTTGTGTTAAAATATAAAAGAACAAGTGTTCTATTAATTTTTAGGAGCGGCAATATGGAGCGAACAATACTTCATTGTGATCTTAATAATTTTTTTGCCTCGGTTGCCGTTCTCGATAACCCAACCATCAAAAACTGTCCCATTGCGGTAACGGGTAGTGTAGAAGACCGCCATGGAATAGTTCTCGCAAAAAACGAGCTCGCAAAATCTTTTGGAGTTCAAACCGCCGAGGCCATATGGCAGGCAAAGAAAAAATGCCCCGAACTTGTTTGTGTTCCGCCGAATTATCATAGGTATAATGAGGTTTCGGCCGCCGTTCGCGAAATATATCTTCGCTATAGCGATATGGTCGAACCCTTTGGTATCGATGAATGCTGGCTCGATGTAACGGGGAGCAGGCTTTTGTTCGGTGATGGAATGCAGATCGCCGAGCAGATAAGAAGCGCGGTCAAGCGCGAAATCGGGGTTACCGTTTCGATTGGTGTCAGCTTTAATAAGGTTTTCGCAAAGCTCGGTTCCGATCTAAAAAAACCCGATGGCATAACCGAGATAACCAAAGAAAATTTCAAAGAAAAGGTTTGGCCTTTGCCCGCATCGGCTCTTTTAGGGGTTGGCGGTGCAACCAAGAAGCAACTCGCATCGCTCGGAATCTTCAAAATCGGCGAAATTGCCGCTGCGGGAAGGGAAGTTTTGGAAAAACGCATGGGCAAAGCGGGAGCGGCGCTTTATCTATCGGCAAGCGGCGAGGAAAATTCTCCCGTTGCCGCCGAAGCCTCTGTTCCCAAAAGCATCGGTCGAACAACAACCCTATCTTCCGATATCAAATCCGCAGAAGAGGCTTGGCCGGTTGTTCTCGCCCTCGCCGAGGATATATCGGGGAACCTTCGCCGCCATGGGCTTTTTTGTGCCGCTGTGCAATCGCATATCAGAACCTTTGATTTAAGTGTTAAGGAGTTTCAGGGAACCCTCCATTCTCCAACCCAAAGCAGCATCATAATGGCGAATAAATGCATGGAGCTTATCGAAAATCATTTTGGTTTTTCGGTGCCGCTTCGTTCTATCGGCTTTCGTGCCATAAATCTCAAGGATGCCGCCGAACCATATCAAACCGATATCTTCACCGATTTCAAAGAAACCGAGGAAATGGAAGATGTAGAGGATAAAATTTTTGAGATAAAAAAGAAATACGGAAAGGGAAGTATCGTTCGAGGAACCACCGTTAATACCGAAATTCGCGACCGCGATGAATAAGAAAAGACAGCAGGTTTATCCCTGCTGTCTTCTTTTTAAATAATCTTCTAAAATTATGGTTGCCGCAACCGCATCAACAATCTCTTTGCGCTTTTTTCCGCGGGTATCGGTGTAGTTTAGGGCGGTGTGTGCCGAAACGGTTGTACAGCGCTCATCCCAAAGAACAAGCGGAATTCCGCTCATCTCGGATAACTTTTTGCCGAGAGCCTCGCATTCCTGCGCCTTAAAACCTGCCGAACCATCCATGTTTTTGGGATAGCCAACAACCAAAAGCTCCGCACCGAATTCCTTTGCCTTTTCGCAAAGGGCGGTTAGCAGCTTATCCTTGTTATATTCCTTGATAACCCCTTTGGGAAACGCAAAGCTTTCGCCCTTATCGCTAATCGCAATACCGGTTCTTGCATCCCCGAGGTCAACCGACATGATTATCATAAAAAACCTCACAAACCATCGTTTTACCCATTATATAATACAAAAATAATCGAGTCAAGCAAAAAGCACTTTAGCAAATTAAACTAATTTTTTGCCTCGCCTTGACAACCAAAAAAAACGGTTATATAATTTTATCTAATAAAATTGATGGGGGAAATGTTATGGGATATATAAAAAAGTTTCTTAACCGTTTATTTATCGATGGTCTAACAGGAATGGCGCATGGCCTTTTTGCAACCTTGATCATCGGAACTATTATAGGCCAAGTTGGTGTA
>JAZOXC010000092.1:0-2208 GCA_045659535.1 Acutalibacteraceae bacterium | reverse complement strand
TAAATGCCTTATGAAGGAGGATGCCTGTATGGGCAGGAGTGTTTTCATATCCCGAATCAGGCCAGAGGTTATTAATGTTGAACTTATCAACAACATCGCCCGACTTTACGGGAGTATATTCATATACTAAGCTGTCGGAAAGCTTGGTTCCATCGAGGTACCAACCATCGAAGGTATTGCCAACATAAGCGGTAGCCGAAAGGGTTATGCTCTCGCCTTCCGGAACGGAGAAGGTCTTATCGCCGGTAACATAACCGCCGAAGATACCATCCTGGTTTGCAACAGAAGCGGTTACATTATAGGTTTCGCACTCGATGAACTTAGCAGTATATTCGCCTTCTGCGAAGAAGGTTGCGTTCTTAGCAGTTTCAACAAGGTTGCCCGCGGCATCATACCAACCAAGGAACTTATAGCCTGCATCGGGAGTTGCAACATAGCTATAGGTGGGAACGGCGGAATAACGACGGTTCTCATCGAAAACAAGGTTTCCGTAAGCTGAACCGGGCTTATTACCACTCGACTCGATGAAATATGCACCATCGGGGATAGCGAAAGCAGTAGTATCAGCTGTTACCTTACCACCTGCAGTTGCAGTTGCGGTAATCTTATCGGAAGCGGTTTTGCCTGCCTCGGTGATGCTGATGTTATCAATATAATAAGTATTGGTTGCCTGGTTACCAACACCGATAGCAAACCATATATCTGCTTCTTCGGCATTATTGGCACCGAAGATAGAAGGATCGCTGCCGGTATCGATAAGTAACCAGCAATCTATCCACTTATTCTTACCTGCGCCAACAGTCTGGTGGGTCTGTTTACGCTGAACGCTGGCACCGGCAACCATGGTTCCTGCTGCGGTATAAGCGCCATAGTTGTTTGCGCCTTCAACCTCCCAGTGGTAGGTATAAGCGCCAAGCTTTGCCGATGCGGTCCAAGCATTGGTATAGTTACCGTTGTTTGCATGAACGGTTAAGTATGCCTGGGTATCAAGATCTACCGAATAATAGGAGAAATGGAGGAGATATTCGGTATTCTGCTTAACTGTTATATGGTAGTTAATAAGGTCGCAGTTGGTGTTTGCGCCGGTTGCAGGTGCGCAGTAGAGTGCGTTTGCACCGTGGATTGCGCTGCTGCCTGCGGGAACTGCGGCAACGGTATTCTTACCACCGTTTGTTGCGGTGTACTGGGCATTTACCTGAGCAAGACCCTTGCCATCGTTCGCTTCAAAGCCACCATCGGCAACGAGGTTGTAAACATTGAACTTAGCAGTTAAGTTCTGGCTTACTGAACCATTGATATAGGGATCGGTAGAAACAAGGTTACCCTTTGCATCATACCAACCCGCGAAGGTATTTCCATAATAAGGAATAGCTGCAGCAACGATATTCTGACCTGCATATCCGGTCTTATCGCCCTGGATATAACCACCATCAGCTGCATCAAGAGCTACAACCTCATACATGGTGATATCATCATAAAGGGTATATGCGCTACCGTAAACTGCACTTGCGAAAACAAGACGAGCATGGTATTTACCATTTTCATCTGCAGTAAGATTATTTGCTGCAATGAAATCATCAGCCTTGAAGGTGAACTGATGATCGGTAAAGTCGCCTGCGGAATAATAGGTCTTGGTTACGGTTACACCATCATCGGCATACTCATAAGAAGTAGGCTCATAGGTGAAGGTTTTGGTTGCAACCCAATCAACATTCTTCGGAACGGATGCGGATGCTAAATCAGTCTTAGCATCGATGAACATAGAAACAGTTTTACCGGTCTGGGTATCAACTGTTACTACATTAGAAGCAATCTTGGCCGAAACCTGATAGGTCTTGCCTGCTTCAATAACAATGTCCTGAGCTAATTGCTGACCCTGGTTAAGACCAATAACGAGGGTTTTGGAATAGTTGCTGTAGTATCCGGTGGGAACCTGTTTCCAGGTATGCGGATAGAATAGCTTGGTGTTGGCATAGGTTGCATTAAGATCACGCCAACCTACAGGTGCGCCCTTATCGAACTCGCCTGTATAAGTGCTTGCCTCTTTGTCTTCGGCGGTGTATTCGGTTTTATCCTTTACACCATCGCCATCGGTATCGATGCCGTTACCATCGCCGTTAACAATGAGGTTAACAGGACCTGCGGGGGTGGTTGCAGATGCAGTTGTCGGAAGGATCATAAGCACTGTTAACATGCTTAAAACCATTA
>JAZOXC010000091.1:0-2177 GCA_045659535.1 Acutalibacteraceae bacterium | reverse complement strand
CTCCTCTGATAAAAAAAGAGCGATCGAGCAGGATAGCCCCTTAAAACAAAAATGGAAACAGCTCAAATTCAAAGAGAAAATCCGATTTTTAATCGATCTTTTTAAAGAGTTTGTTCCCGATTTAAAATTCTTCTTATCCCGCCTTAAAACCAAAAAGTTTGCGGTTGATGTTCGGGTTGCAAGCCCCGATGCCGCAAAAACCGCGATAGAATACGGAGCGGTATGCTCGCTTATCTATCCGTTCCTTTCTTGGCTTCAGGGATATATCGATTTCCCGAATGATGAGGTTTGCGTCCGCTCGGATTTCACAAGCGATAAGAGCAGCGTAAATATCAATTTAAAATTTAAAGTTAAGGTTATACTATTCTTAACAACCCTGTTTAAACTAACAAACATTTCATTAAAACTATTGGAGGTCCCTCAAAATGAGCGAAAAAAACATAGGTTCAATCATTGATGTAACAATGGAAAAGCTTCGTGCTATGGTGGATGCCGATACAATCCTCGGAACCCCCGTAACCGTAGAAGGAAATACCATCATCCCCGTATCCAAGGTTTCTTTCGGACTCGCAACAGGCGGCTCCGATTTCCCAACCAAGGGCGATAAAAATAAAGAGGCCTTTGGTGGCGGCGGCGGTGCAGGAGTTTCGATAACTCCTATGGGCGTTATCGCTATGAGCGGAACCAATATTAAGTTCATTCCGATAAACAACGAGGTAACCAACCTCGACCGTGCGCTTCAGATGATTCCTGAGGTAGTAGATAAGGTTAAAGCCTTTATAAACGAAAAGAAGGGAACAGTTGAGGTTCCCGATATGAAAATCGGAAAGTAATATAAAGAGTTAGCGGAAAATATCCTTTTATATAGGTGATGATTATATGAAATGGGTGTTTTCCGTAATACTTTGTTTTGCGATAGTTGCTATGGTGCCGTTCGGCGCTGATGCGCTTTCGGTTTCGGCGAAGGGTGCCGTTATTATAAACGGCGATAGCGGCGAAATTTTATGGTCGCAAAATTGCCATGAAGAATTCTCCATGGCGAGCACAACCAAAATTATGACCGCTCTGCTCCTTTGCGAAAATGCTCCGCTCGACCGCGAGATAGTAGTAACCGAGGAGATGGTAAAGGTAGAGGGCTCTTCTATGGGTCTCTTGCCGGGCGATACTGTTTCGTATCGTGCGCTTTTATATGGCATGCTGCTCGCTTCCGGAAACGATGCCGCCAATACAACCGCTATAGCCTTGTCGGGCAGCATTGAAGCCTTTGCAGATTTAATGAACGCCAAGGCTGAGGAAATTGGTATGAAAAATACCCATTTCGTAACCCCATCGGGGCTTGATGCCGCGGGGCATTATTCCTCGGCATATGATATGGCTCTGCTCGCGCGCCATGCCCTCCAAAATGAGGAGTTTAGAGCCGCCTGCAGCAGTCAGTATGCAACCCTGTTTTATGGCAACCCGCCATACCGCCGAACCCTCAAAAATCATAATAAGCTTCTATGGAACTATGAGGGAACAATAGGCGTTAAAACGGGATACACTAAAAAATCAGGCAGATGTTTAGTGTCGGCCGCCCTTCGCGGCGAAGAATATCTAATCGCCGTAACCCTGTCCGACCCTAATGATTGGTCCGATCATACCGCGTTGCTCGATTATGGATTTTCTCTGCTGAGCGAGCGGGTGCTCTCGGGCGAATGCTTTAGTGTTCCGCTGGCAAGCGGCGGCGAGATAGCGCTTTCGAGCGCCGCTTCTAAAATCTCGCTTTCGGATGCCGAATACGGCGCCCTCGAAAAGAAAATCTATCTGCCCGCCTTTCTCTATGAGGGTATATCCGCAGGTGAAACGGTCGGCAGAATTGATTATGCGGTTGGCGATAGGGTAATCTTGAGTGTTCCCATCGTATCGAGTGAAACCATTCAAAAAGATAAACCTTTGGGTGCGGCCCACGAAATAATATATAAATTCAAAATGCTTTTTAAGGCGATGATATAAAATGAAAGATAATAAAGTAAGACTTCAAAAATTTATGTCCACCTGCGGAGTTGCTTCCCGCCGAAAGGCCGAGGAACTCATCGAGCAGGGAAAGGTAAAGGTAAACGGTCGTATTGCCTCCTTGGGCGATAAGGTTGACCCCTTCCGCGATAAGGTTGTGGTTAGCGGCAAGCGCATCGTTTCCT
>JAZOXC010000090.1:0-5075 GCA_045659535.1 Acutalibacteraceae bacterium | reverse complement strand
TTCATTGGGGCGAGTTTAAGCCGGTTATCGCTCATGGCTATCGTTTCTGGAACAGCCAGAAGATGGGACCGACCCCCCCGATCAAAACCGATAAGGGCTGGCTCACCATCGTTCACGGCGTTTTCGATCCCGCAGGCGGCGACCAGTATTATCTCGGCGCTATCCTCCTCGATCTCGAAGAGCCCTGGAAGGTTATTGGTAAGACCAACAGCTACATCTTAGGACCGGAAGAGTGGTATGAGCTTCATGGTAACTCGGATAACACCTGCTTCTGCTGCGGTGCTATCGCCGATTACGATAAGGATCAGATTCGCCTCTACTACGGCGGTACCGATAAGTACATCTGCCTTGCAACCGGCTCGCTTTCCGAGCTCGTTCAGGCTTGTATCGACCAGATCTAAGTATAAAAAAGAACTACCAAGGGAGACGTTTCGTAAAGAAACGTTCTCCCTATTTTTTTGCATAAAAAATGACACTTTCAAGCTGAAAGTGTCAATGTGGGTTTACATGCTATAAAATCAACCTGCCTCAAAGATAAGAACGATAAGTGATATTGTGAGGCAGGTCTCACAGCGATATTTTGCTTATTAGCAAAGTGATGTTAAACCCTAACGGTTTCAGTTATATTACATTCGCCCTTAAACTGTTCTAAGGACAATATTGCGATGCGAAGCACCCGAACTCACCGCAAGGCAAATAAAACCGGCGTTGTATCCTTACTGGTACAACGCCTATAGTCGTATTTTAATATTTTTTATGGGGAAGTGCCGATTGTAAAACGAAGTGTTGAGGCAAACCGTTTTTAAATCGTATGTTTTGTTCGCCCTGAATAAGGGGTAAGAAGTATTCAACTGCTTCTTCTGTAACGTTGTTGCCGTCGGCCGTTATCCA
This sequence comes from Acutalibacteraceae bacterium, assembly GCA_045659535.1. Taxonomy (GTDB): domain Bacteria; phylum Bacillota; class Clostridia; order Oscillospirales; family Acutalibacteraceae; genus SIG589. The sequence goes on along the minus strand of JAZOXC010000090.1, from coordinate 4,184 downwards.
TTCTTTGGGGAAGTATTTAACGCGGTTTGCTACCTTTGAAACATCAACATGTTCAATACGAACGTTATAAGGACTGTTGCTAACACGGTAGAAAATCATCGTTTCGCCCGAAATGCCATCCATTGCAGCTTTGACAGCTGCACCGCCGATTTTTTCGGCTTCGGAAACGTCGCGCTTAGAGCTAAGGTGAGAAGAACAACGCTGCATAACATTGAGTTCAATAGAACGAACCTTGCAGCCAATTTCGCGCGAAACAACCTTTTCGAGCGCCTTGCCCACACCTGCCAGATATTTATGACCAAAATTATCGGTTTTGCCCGACTGGAACTCTTCGCCAATTTCTTCCATATTAAGCTCAATGCCTTCAGAAACGGCTACTATTACGGCGCGATACTTTTCCTGCGCAGCGCGTACATCATCTAAAAACCTATTTATAGAAAAAGGTATTTCGGGAAGATAAATTAGGTGGGGCGCCTTTTCCCCGTTTGCCCTTAGCACCGAAGAAGAAGCGGTAAGCCAACCTGTATCGCGGCCCATAATTTCTATAATGGTAACCGAAGGAACCGAATAAACGCTACTATCGCGGGTAATCTCCTGAATTGCTGTTGCAACATATTTTGCCGCCGAGCCAAAACCGGGTGTGTGGTCGGTTTCGGGCAGGTCGTTATCTATAGTTTTGGGAATTCCCACAGCCACAATATCAACATTATTTGCCTTCAAATATCTGTCAAGCTTCATAACTGTGTCCATAGAATCGTTACCGCCAATATAAAAGAAGGCTTTTATATTATGAGCCTTCATATTGCTGACGATTGTCTCGTAAACCTTGTTGTCTTTTTCAAAATCGGGTAATTTGTAACGGCAGGAGCCAAGGATGGTTGAAGGTGTGTGGCGAATAAGCTCTACGTCGTCATCATCTGCGATAATTTCGCAAAGGTCAACTAAGTTATCTAAAATAATACCTTCAATTCCGTTTACCGAACCGTAAACCTTTTCTATATTATCATATTTGGTGGCATGGCGAAAAACGCCCAATAAAGAAGCATTTATAGCACATGTAGGCCCACCCGATTGCGCAACAACAATATTCATTTTGCATCCTCTTTTCACCGAGTATCTTCTGCCAATTATTTTATCAAAAGAGGGACAAAAAGGCAAGGAATTTCCACTATAAGACAACCCTGAAATAGGTGCTTTGCAGAGAGTTGTCCCTTTCGATTTTTATCTATAAAAACAAATGACACTTTGCACATTAGATGTGAAAGTGTCATAGTGGCTTACATATTTGTTTTATAGATTAACAAGTCCTGCTTCAAATAACTTCTGAAGCGAGAGGATAACACCGAGTTTTGCATGCGGCCAGGTTAGTCCGCCCTGATAATAAACGGCATAAGGCTCGCGGATGGGTCCATCGGCCGAAAGCTCGATGGATGAGCCTTGAACGAACGCGCCCGCCGCCATAACAACCGGCGAATCATAGCCGGGCATGGGAGCGCCGATAGGGGTTGCAAAGCTATCAACCGGTGCCGCCGCTTGGATTCCGCGGCAGAAAGCAAGCATGCGTTCCTCGCTTCCTAAAACTACCGATTGGATTATATCGTGGCGCGCTTCATTGCTCGCGGGAACAACCGCGAAGCCGAGCAGCTCATAAACCTTTGCCGCAAAAACTGCGCCTTTAACCGCAGCAGCGGTAACGGTAGGCGAAAGGAAAAAGCCTTGATAAAGCGCGGTCATAATGCCAAAGTTTGCTCCAACCTCTTGACCGAGTCCGGGAGCGCTAAGGCGATAAGCACAGCGGTCAACGCAGGTCTTGGTTCCCGCTATATAGCCGCCCGAGGGAGCAAGTCCGCCGCCCGGGTTTTTGATAAGCGAGCCAACAATCATATCGGCGCCAACCTCGCTCGGTTCTTTTCTTTCGGTGAACTCGCCGTAGCAGTTATCAACCATGCAGATAATGTTCGGATTGATGCTCTTTATAAATGCGATAAGCTCGCCAATCTGCTCTACCGAGAAGGATGGGCGGGTATCATAGCCCTTTGAGCGCTGGATTTCGGCAAGCTTGGTTTTCTCGTTTATTGCGGCGCGGATGGCATCATAATCAAAGCTGCCATCGGGGAGCAAATCAACCTGGCGGTAGCTAACGCCATATTCGGCAAGCGAGCAGGGCGAGGGGCGAATTCCTATTACCTCCTCGAGGGTATCATAGGGTTTGCCTGCGGGGCAAAGCACCTCATCCCCCGGGAGAAGGTTTGCCGAAAGGGCGATTGCGAGCGCATGGGTACCGCAGGTTATCTGCGGGCGAACGAGCGCTGCCTCGGTGCCGAAACAGTCGGCATAAACCTTTTCGAGTGTATCGCGACCGAAATCATCATAGCCATATCCCGAGGATGCGGCAAAATGGGTTGCGGCAACTCGGTTTTTTTGCATAGCGGAAAGCACCTTGCATTGGTTGAATTCCGCGGTTTTATCTATTTCTTCGAAAACGGGTTTTAGGGATTCAAGAGCCGATTCGCAAAGCTCTTTTACCTTTGCATCAACCCCGAAAACCGAATACATATCCTGCATTATCAGACCTCTTTTTCATAATTTCAACATTAGGATTATACACTTTTTTTATTCCGCAGTCAACCACCGCGATTCGGCACAAGACAGAATGCAAAAACTCTTGTCAAAACGGATGTTTTATGTTATTATTTTCCTATAAAATTAAGGAGCTTTCGCATGGAATTTTTATATCTTCTCCGCGACATCAGCACCCCCATTTTGGATAAAATTTTCCTCGCCATAACCTTTTTGGGCGATGAAACATTTTTTATCGTTATCGGGCTTTTTGTTTTTTGGTGCGTTGATAAATACGAGGGCTATTTCGTTTTATCGGTTGGCTTTATCGGAACAATTATAAACCAATTCCTAAAGATAATCTGCCGAGTTCCCCGCCCTTGGGTCAAGGACCCCTCCTTTATGCCCGCAGAAGGCGCAAAAACCGGTGCTACGGGCTTTTCCTTCCCGAGCGGACATACTCAGTCGTCTGTTGGCTCGTTCGGCGCTATCGCCGTTTTTGCAAAGAAGAGAGCGGTTCGCATAGCCGCCATCACCCTTTGCATTCTCGTTCCTTTTTCGCGAATGTATCTCGGGGTTCATACCCCCGCCGATGTTTTGGTTTCCTTCGCTATCGCGCTCGCGCTCATCTTCTCGCTTCGCCCGATTATAAAGCGCGCAAGAACTAACGGCGCTTATATGTGGGGTCTTATCGGCTTTATGGTGCTTCTCGCGCTATCCTATCTTGCATATATGGAATTTTTCTGCAAAGAGGGACTCGACCCCATAAACTATGCCCATGCATATGAAAACGCATATACCCTCGCGGGCTGCGTTTTTGGAATAGTTGTTGTTTATTTCGTTGATAGCCGCTATCTAAAATTCGAAACCGCCGCTCCCCTGCTCGCGCAGGTGCTAAAGCTCTGCTTTGGTATCGCGGTTGTTTTCGCGGTTAAAGAGGGACTAAAAATCCCGCTATCCTATATCATCCCCCATGAAGGGGCGGCAAGAATGGTTCGCTATTTCTTGCTCGTTGTTGCCGCAGGCGCCGTTTGGCCCGCAACATTTTCTTGGTTTTCAGGGCAGAAGCCTTTAAATAAAAAACAAAAACAGGAGGAAATATAAATGGAACTTAAGGGAACAAAAACCGAAAAAAATCTCCAGGCTGCTTTTGCAGGCGAGAGCCAGGCAAGAAATAAGTACACTTATTTTGCATCAGTAGCTAAGAAGGAAGGCTACGAGCAGATAGCAGAGCTTTTCCTCAAGACCGCTGAAAACGAAAAGGAGCACGCAAAGCTTTGGTTCAAGGAGCTTGGCGAACTCGGAAATACCGCACAGAATCTTCTTGCCGCTGCTGAGGGCGAGAACTATGAGTGGACCGATATGTATGCAACCTTCGCCGATGAGGCAGAGGAAGAGGGCTTTACCGCTTTGGCCGCAAAGTTCCGCGCTGTTGCCGCTATCGAAAAGACCCATGAGGAGCGCTATCGCGCACTTCTTAACAATGTTGAAACCGCAGCAGTATTTGAGAAGAGCTCGGTTACCGTTTGGGAATGCCGCAACTGCGGACACCTCGTTGTTGGCACCGCCGCACCGAAGGTTTGCCCCGTTTGCGCCCATCCGCAGAGCAAGTCGGAGGCCAAGCG
>JAZOXC010000089.1:0-4898 GCA_045659535.1 Acutalibacteraceae bacterium | reverse complement strand
TGATGAGAAAATCGAAAGCCTTACCGACTCTAACTGCATTTGTATAACCTCTCGCGGCAGACCCGTAAAGCCAAAGACCTTTGGTCAAAAGCAGTATGTTGAAGCCATTAAGAACAATACAATTACAATCGGCGTTGGTCCCGCAGGTACCGGTAAAACATACCTTGCGGTTGCAATGGCTGTTAAGGCTTTTAGAGCTAAGGAAATCAATCGAATAATCCTAACCCGCCCTGCGGTTGAAGCGGGCGAAAAGCTCGGTTTCTTGCCCGGCGATTTGCAACAAAAGGTTGACCCTTATCTGCGTCCGCTTTATGATGCGCTTTTTGATATGCTCGGCGCCGAAAGCTTTCAGCGCTGTCAAGAGCGCGGAGATATTGAGGTTGCGCCGCTCGCGTATATGCGAGGCAGAACACTTGATGACAGTTTCATAATTCTCGACGAGGCTCAGAATACCACAAGTGAGCAGATGAAGATGTTTTTAACCCGTCTTGGCTTTAATTCAAAGGCGGTTGTTACGGGTGATATAACACAAATCGACCTACCGGATGGTAAAAAGTCCGGACTCAAAGAGGTCGTTAAAATCCTAAAGGATGTTGATGATATCGCTATCTCGAAATTCTCTGATCGCGATGTTGTTCGCCATCGTTTGGTTCAGGAAATTATAAAAGCATATGAGAGATATGAGGAATCAAAAAATGACAATAAGGGTAATAATAACAAATTCGCAAAGAAAGTTTAAAACCGATAAGGCATTGTATTCACTCATCGAAAAGGCATGTGAGGCTACCTTAAAAAACGAAGGCGCTGCCGATGATTATGAGGTTAATGTTACCTTGGTGAGCGATAGAAAAATAAAGGAACTGAATCGCGATTTTAGAAATATCGATAAATCTACCGATGTGCTTTCTTTCCCGCTTGGCGAGGATGGAGAGTATGATGAAAATCCCGAAAACGGAGCTTTGATGCTTGGCGATATAGTTTTATCGCTCGAGCATGCGGCTGCGCAGGCGATAGAGTTTGGACATTCCTTCGAGCGCGAAGCAGCATACCTAACAGTTCATTCGATGCTGCACCTTTTGGGCTATGACCATGTTGATTCAGAAGAGGAAAGAGCCGAAATGCGAAAAAGAGAAGAGCAGGTTATGGAACTGCTCGATTTAAGGAGATAATTATGAAAAAGTCTGCATTTATTGCTGTTGTTGGTCGTGCTAATGTTGGTAAATCTTCGTTTGTAAACCGTGCTGTTGGCGAAAAGGTCGCAATAGTTTCGGACAAGCCCCAAACCACCAGAACTAAAATAATGGGTGTTCTAACCCGCGGCGAAACTCAGCTTGTCTTTATTGATACTCCCGGTTTTCACAAACCTCATAATACCTTGGGAGAAAACATGATGAAGGCGGTTGGCGCAGGTCTTTCGGATGTTGATGCCGCCGTATTTATGGTTGAGGCTGTAACTCGTTTTAAGTTCGACCCCGATAATCTTCCGCCCGCCGAGCTTAAACTGATTGAAGAAATCAAAAAGCGCAAAATTCCTGCGATTTTAGCTATAAACAAGATTGATTTGCTCGAAAATAAGGCCGATATGCTCCCGATTATCAGCGCATACAGCAATTTGATTGATTTCGCGGCAGTTGTTCCTTTCTCGGCCAAAAATGGCGATGGAAGTGAAATTTTGGTCGATGAGCTTATGAAGTTCTCGAAGGAATCGGTTCATTATTTCGATAGTGATACAGTTACCGACCAAAGTGAGCGAACAATGGTTGCCGAAATGATTAGAGAAAAACTTCTTCGAACCCTTGATAACGAGGTTCCTCATGGTATCGCCATCGATCTCGAGCAGTTCTTTGAGAGCGATACCAAAAGCGGCGATGCTATTCTTAATGTCAGCGCGGTTATTTATTGCGAGCGCGAAAGCCATAAGGGTATTATCATCGGAAAAAAGGGTGCTCTCCTTAAGAAAATAGGCATGCTTGCTCGAAAGGATATCGAGGAATTTTATGGTATTCAGGTTTCCTTAAAACTCTGGGTAAAGGTTAAAGAAAATTGGCGCAGTATGCAGGGCGCAATTCACGGCTTCGGACTTGACTGATTTTACCTTTAATATTTTATCCCTCACCACCAAAACATATTTTCGGGTGATGGATTATGACAGAGCAAAATGCTTGGCAAATTTTTTTGAATAGCGGATCAGTAGATTCGTATTTGGCTTACTGTGGTTTAAAAAGAAAAGAGGGGATGGAAAGTGAGCATATCGACCGACGGACTTGTGATAAGGGTCAATAATGTTGGAGAATATGATCGTGTTGTTACAGTGCTGACAGGCGAATACGGTATAATGCGTGCTTTTGTTCATGGCGCTCGCAGCCTTAAAAACAAACACGCCACCGCAACCTCGCTTTTATCCTATTCTCGTTTTACTTTCAGCAAAAAACGCGATACATATACGATTACCGATTCATCGGTAAACAAGGTCTTTTTCAATCTCCGAGGAGATATAGAGAAGTTATCGCTTGCGCAGTATTTTTGCGAGATAGCCGAAAATTTAGCTCCCATTGAGGATTCTGCAGAAGAGTATTTGAGAATTATGCTTAATTCGCTTCATTTTCTTTCTGAGTCGCAAAAATCTGCCGCAATGTTAAAGGCGATAATCGAGCTTCGAATGTTAGCGTTGTCGGGGTATGCTCCCGATATTGTAGCCTGCAACGGCTGTGCTTGTTTTGAAAATGAAATTATGTTTTTTGATCCGATAAATGCGGGGATATATTGTGCCGATTGTCGCCCTGCTTTATCAAATCTTTTGCCGGTAGGTAAGGGTGTTTTGGCGGCGATGAGGCATATTGTTTATTCCGAGTTTGCAAAGCTATATAGCTTTAGCCTGCCCGAGGAATCGCTGCTTAATCTTTCGCATATTACCGAAACCTATCTGCTCGCGCAGATTGAGCATAGGTTCACAACACTTGAATTTTATAAAAATCTTTAGAGGAAGTTTATGTATAATTTTAGTAGATGCAATAAGGTGCTTGAACTTGATAAGGTTTTAGCGATGCTGGCTCATGAGACCGGCATGTCTGATGCTGCTCGCATGGCAACCGAACTTTCTCCATCATATAATCGCGCTGAGGTTGAAACTCGCCTTCGTGAAACTGCTGATGCGCATTCACTAATGGCTCGCTTTGGTGCTCCGTCGTTTGCGGGCGCTCCTAATGTTAACAGCTTTTTGATGCGCGCAAAAGCGGGTGGAGTTTTATCGCCATCCGAATTGTTGCAGATAGGCGAAACTCTTAGGATTATAAGAACGGTTAGAGATTGGCGCCAAAGTGCAGATGGAACAAGCGAAACGGCCCTTGATTGCTATTTTGAGGCTTTAGTTCCAAACAAGTTTTTTGAGGAAAAGATTTTCCTTTGCATAAAAAATGATGAAGAACTCAGTGATAATGCTTCGCCTGAGCTTTTTGAAATCAGAAGAAAAATTTCCTCATCAATCTCTAATATTCGTTCGCGACTTGATAAATTAGTGCGCGGTCAAAGCGCAAAATATCTGCAAGAAAATATCGTAACACAGCGCGATGGCAGATATGTTGTTCCCGTTAAAGCTGAGCATAGGGGAGATGTTGCGGGTCTCGTTCATGATACATCCGCTTCAGGTGCAACGTTGTTTATCGAGCCTATGGCTGTTGTTGAAATTAATAACGAAATAAAGGTTTTAAAGGCAAAAGAAAAGGCCGAAATTGACCGTATTTTAAGCGAACTTTCTGCTTTTGCTGCCGATTTTGCCGATTGCACAGTTCGTTCATATGACGCGCTTTTAATGCTTAATCTTATTTTTGCAAAGGCAAAGCTCGGCTACCGAATGAAGGCTTCGATTCCTTCGCTTAGCAGCGATAGAACTCTTTATCTGAAAAGGGCTCGTCACCCGCTTATAAAGGCATCCGATGTTGTTCCCGTAACTGTGGGGCTCGGCAAGGATTATGACACTCTGATTATTACAGGTCCTAACACGGGTGGTAAAACAGTTACTCTTAAGACAATTGGTCTTTTAACGCTTATGACCATGTGCGGTCTTATGATACCGGTTGATGATGGCAGCTCGATATATGTTTTCCAAAAGGTTTTGGTTGATATTGGTGATGAACAGAGCATTGAGCAATCGCTGTCGACCTTCTCTTCGCATATGGCAAATATCATTAATATCCTAAAGGTTGTTGATAATGATTCTTTGGTGCTCATCGATGAGTTGGGTTCGGGTACCGACCCAATTGAGGGCGCCGCTTTAGCTAATTCTATCCTTATCAAACTTCGTGAGTGCGATGCTCGTGTTGGTGCAACAACACATTATGCTGAACTTAAATCTTATGCGCTCGACACTCCGGGGGTTGAGAATGCTTGCTGTGAGTTTGATGTCGAAACTCTGCGACCGACCTATCGTTTATTGATTGGTGTTCCGGGTCGTTCAAATGCTTTTGCAATTTCTTCGAGACTCGGTCTTGCGGATGATATTGTTGAGTCGGCAAAGAATCTGATAAACAGAGATGATTTGCGCCTTGAAAACATTATAGCCTCACTCGAGCAAGCTCGCCTCGAGGCCGAAAAAGAGCGCGAAGCAGCAAATAATCTGCGCAGCGAACTTTTTGCCGCAAAAAATAGCGTTAAGGATAAGCTTGCAGAACTCGAACGTGAAAGAATAAAGCAGGCAGAAACCGCTAAAAATGAGGCAATGCGAATAGTTGATAATGCTCGAGCCCAAACAAATAAGCTGTTATCCGAACTTGAGCAGATGAAAAAATCGCTTAATGCTTCCAATTCTGCTGATATGGTTGCTCGTGCCCGCCGTTCGGTAAAGAGTGGACTTAATCGTATGCAGGATGATGCCGATCCCGTTATCAGCAGAGGCGGGGAAG
>JAZOXC010000088.1:0-5060 GCA_045659535.1 Acutalibacteraceae bacterium | reverse complement strand
ACAGCGGCTACCTCCTTGGGGTCGTTGCTATCGTATCTTTTATGGTGGCAATCGCTGCATAAAAAGCGGAACGCACTCATAACAGGGGTATGCTCGGCCTTGAATTTGCCCTCGAATTCGGCGAGGTCCACCTCATAATAATCGGGACGAACAAGATAATCTCTATCCAAAATCTCTTTTATTACATCATTTCGACCGCGACCGTTTACATGCGCCGCATCAAGGGGCAAGGCTCTTCCGCAGCATTCACACTCTTTCATTTTCTTTCGGGTTGTTTTGGTCATGGTTTGGATTTTGTTGCGGCAATACGGACCTATAAAATCAACAAAACCATCAAAGGTTCCCCTATAATAACAGGCTCCAACCGAAACCCTGCGGCGCCCTTTTTTCGGCGGTTTATAGGTTGCGTTCATATATTCTATGTAATAAACTAACGCACTTTTTAGCGAACGCAGACCCGATAAGCTGCTTCCGCTCATTGCAATACCTGCATCGGGCGTTACACCCTTTTTATAATCATCCGCTGTATATGTTAGGTTAGCTAAAAGCGAGACACATTTATCCTTGGCATACTCTTTTTCTATATTATAATAGGTTGATATTCTTTTCTTTCGCGAAGAGATTGATGCCGCAGCATCCTTTCCAAGTCCTTTGCTTTTTATAAGCCAATCCTTAAATTCGTTTTTAGCCATTTCCCTACCCCCTATGTTTAATATCGTTATTATAACGCACATATTCATATATGTTAAGCCTTTTTCTGTCCATATCATAATTTGGAGAGCTGCCTCTATCGGAAGGCACATCTCTTTTTCCTTTTTTATATAACTTATTCCTCCGCGACCGATGCAGAAAGGTTGAACGCTATTATAAAAAATGCGATGAATAAACAAAAAGCCAACCTTTTGGTTGGCTTTTTATTTTTATCTATTCCTGTTGCAGGATTTTCCATATGGTTTGCAAGATGCTCTATTTTAATTTTCCGCTCTTTCGCTATAATTATTTCTGTAATCGGTTGGGGTTTTTCCCATTCGAGCGCGAAAAAATTTGCTGAAATAGAGCGCATCGGAAAATCCTGTTTCCCGCGCGATAACCCCTACTGCTATATCGGTATTCTGAAGCAAAAAGCAGGCTGCCGAAAGGCGGCGGCGAAGGATATATTCGCCCGGGGAGATTCCTGTTTTCTTTTTAAATTGATGCGCAAAGCTCGAAAGGCTCATATTGGCATATTCGGCAAGCGCCTCGCTTCGAAGCGGATTTTCGTATTCCTCGTCTATCTTTTTGCAAACGCGCTCGATTAGCTCATCCCCGCTTTGGTCAACCGAGAGGCGATGGCGCGAAAGCTCGGTTAAAATTTTTATGAGCGCCGCGCGGCAAACCGCAGAAAATGCAGATTTTTGGAGACGAAGCTCGGTTATTACTTCGCCTATAAGGCTTGGGATTTCGCCATCGCGCGATAGCGAGATAACCCTATTTTCACATAAAGATAATTCCTCCATCAGCGCGGCGGCATCCCTGCCGCCAAAATGGAGCCAAAAGACCTCGGCCTTTTCCTCTCTTAGATAGCGGTAGATTTGCGGCTCATTTGGGAAATAGAGAACAACACTTCCCGCGCCTATTACCCTTTCGCCATCAGCAAAAAGAAAATGCCCTTTGCCTTTTTTGATATATAAAAGCTGATAATCGGGAAAACCGTTTGGTCTGTTCGGTCCCGATACTGCGGCGCTGGTTTCATCGATTATTATATGCCCTGCCGAAACAACATCAAGGGAGCTATTTATTATATGGCGATCATCCCCGCCTATATATGCAGCATTATACATATTTTCACCTCGCGATTATAATATCACGAGGCAACAAGGAGAGTCAATATGAACTTTTTAGCAGGCGATATTCATTATTTTAGAATTTATCCCGGCGGACTGCGCCGAAGGCTCGAATACATGAAGGCTTTTGGGGTTACGGTTTTGCAGACCTATGTTCCCTGGAATCTTCATGAGCCGCGCAAGGGAGAGTTTTGTTTTTCGGGGCTCGCCGATATGGAGGGCTTTTTAGAGCTTGCGAAAGAGATGGGCTTTAAGGTTCTTTTTCGCCCCTCGCCATATATCTGCAGCGAATGGGATTTTGGCGGACTTCCCTATTGGCTTTTAAAGGAAAAGATGAGCCTTCGCTCGCATGACCCGCGTTTTATGCGACATGTTGCCGATTATTATAAGGTTCTTTGCCCCAAATTCGTTCCCTATTTAGAGAAAAACGGCGGTCCGATTATCGCGGTTTGCATCGAAAACGAATACGGCAGCTACGGAACCGATTTCGAATACCTATCAGAGCTTAAAAGCCTTTTAGAGCAAAACGGGGTTGACGGACCTTTTTATACAACCGATGGTTATGCCGCGGCACACCGCCGTTTTGGTCGTCTGCCCGATGTTTGGGCGGGATATAATTTCCGAATCGAGAGCAAGGTTGCGCTCGATATTCTTAAAAAAGAGCAGCCCGACAAGCCTGCACTTATAGGCGAATATTGGTCGGGTCGCGCCATTCACAAGGGTGAGCCCTATGCGCCGCGAGATATAGATGAGGTTGTTGGCGGTTTTCGCGAAGCGCTCGAAAACGATGGGCTTGTTACCTTTTATATGTTTGCGGGCGGAACAAATTTTGGATTTATGAACGGCGCAAACTTTGGTCTCACCTTTGGAACAACCGGCGAGAATAAATATATCCCGCATACTACAACCTACGAGGTTGATGCGCTTTTAAACGAGCAGGGACTTCCAACAGCGAAATATTTCGCCTGCCGCAAGGCTTATTGGGATTTTCTGGGGCAACCCGAACCCCCGATGCCCGATATTCCCTATGAGACCCAAACCCCGAAAATCAAGATAACCGAATGCTCCCCGCTTTGGGATCAGATTGATTACAGCAAGGCAACCCACAGCATCGAGCCGCTATCGCAAGAGGAGCTTGACCAAGACTATGGCTACACCCTCTACCGCACCACGATTGAGGGTTGCGGCGCACCGATGAAACTCATTATCCCGGAACTGCGCGACCGAGCTGATGTTTATCTCAATCGCGAATATTTGGGTAGCATGATGCGCGACCGCAAGGAGAGCGTTATCATCAATCTGCCCGCAGGCGAGAAGGCCGAGCTCGAGCTTTTGGTCGAGAACATGGGTCGCATAAATTATGGACATCTTATAAACGAGCAAAAGGGTATTGTTGGCAGTGTTTTAACCTGGGTTAACATCCATTTTTATAACTGGGATAACCTACCGCTCGATATAAATTTCGATATAAGCGGATTTAAAAAGACAAACGGTCCTGCCGTTTTAAAGGGCCGATTCAAAGCAGAACACGGTAAGGACACATTCCTTGATATGTCGTTTATGAAAAAGGGATATGTTCGCATAAACGGTTTTAATATCGGAAGATATTGGAACGCGGGTCCGCAATACACCCTTTATGTTCCCGGCGAACTTCTGCAAAAAGAAAACACTATAGAAATTTTCGAGCAATACGGCGCGGAATGCCCCTTTGCAATTCCAACCCGCGAAACCTCGATTTTGGAGTAAGACTATGGGATATTTGTTTTTGAGCTTGGCGCTCGCTTCGGGAACCGCCAAGGGCTACTGCGGAAAAAGGATTGGCGGATTCACAAAAGGGCTCGGCTCGGCGGTTTTAGCCAACGGAATTCGCATGATTTTATGCATTATAATCGGTTTTGCGATTATTGTTTTATCGGGCGAAACAAAGAGCATTGTGCCATCTGCCGAAGCGCTTTTTATCTCGGCTCTTTCGGGAGTTTCGACCGCTGTTTTCGTTGTTACCTGGCTTTTGGCGGTTAGAAAAAGCGCATATATGATGCTCGATATTTTTCTCATGCTCGGGGTTCTCATTCCTCTAATATCGAGCGGTATTTTACTCGGCGAAGCGGTTAAACCCGTTCAATGGGTAGGCATCGGAATTCTTTTTATCGCGGTTGCGCTTATGTGTTCCTATAACAACTCGATAAAAAAGCGCCTAACCCTATCCTCGCTGCTGCTTTTGCTCGGTTGCGGCGCGGCAAACGGGATTGCCGATCTATCGCAAAAGCTTTTTGTTAAGCAGGTCGAGGGCGGCTCTATCGCGGTTTTCAATTTTTATACCTATGTTTTCGCGGCGGTGGTTTTGTTTGTTTTCCTCTCCTTTTCGCATGGCGAGAAAACCAGCGAAAAAACAGATTTTAGACAGATTTTTGGCTATATCTTTATTATGGCTTGCTGCCTTTTTGCAAATTCTTATTTTAAAACCTTGGCGGCGGGAAGGCTAAGTGCGGTCCTTTTATACCCTCTAAACCAAGGCTGCTCACTGATACTTTCCTCGATTATGGCGGCGGTTTTGTTCCGCGAGAGGCTGACCGCAAAAGCGGTAGTTGGCATGGCAGCCGCCTTTGTTGCGATGATATTTATAAACCTTTTATAAACATAAAAACCAACCCGATGGGTTGGTTTTATTTTTTTATGTATTCACTTGGGGTGCGGCCAGTTGCCGCTTTGAAGGTTTTTGAAAAATAGTTTATGCTCGAAAAACCGCAGGTTTCGGCAATTTTGGTTACCGATGCCTGACCCGATGATAAAAGCCGCTTGGCAAGTTTTATGCGCTGGGCGATAACATCATCTATCGGCGAACAACCGAACATAGAGCGGTAGAGCTCCGAGAAACGGCTGATGCTATAACCGCTTTTTTCGGCCATTTCACGAAGGCGCCAATTGCGCTCGGGATTTCTTATTATCTCGCGGCGAACGGCGGCAACCGCATCGCTTCCTTCTTTTATTTTCACCCCGTTGTATGCCCTATGGGTTCTTATTATCATCTCGGTTACGGTGCTCTCTATGAGCTCGGGTGAACCCTCCTCGCCCGCATGGTATTCGACCAAGAGCTTGTTCATATATTCGCGAAGGAAATATTTTTCGCCAACCGAAAATGCCTCGCCAATCGGCAGAGGATATTTCTCTATGAGCGCCTTTATATCATCGCCCCTTATATGAATCCAATCGTTTTTAAACCCTTCATTCATATCGGGG
>JAZOXC010000087.1:0-10393 GCA_045659535.1 Acutalibacteraceae bacterium | reverse complement strand
CGATGCTATCAACGATCCCGAGAAGGTTGTTATTGTTCAGACTGCTCCTGCAGTACGTGCAGCTCTCGGTGAAGAGTTCGGTATGCCCATCGGCACCGGTGTTGAGGGCAAGATGGTTGCTGCTCTCCGTCGCCTTGGTTTTGCAAAGGTATTTGATACCGACTTTGCTGCCGACCTCACCATCGTTGAGGAGGCAAACGAGCTCGTTGAGCGCATCAAGAATGGTGGCACCCTCCCGATGATCACCTCTTGCTCGCCCGGTTGGGTTAAGTTCTGTGAATACTACTATCCCGACATGCTCGCACATCTTTCTTCCTGCAAGTCTCCCCAGCAGATGGCTGGTGCTGTTATTAAGACCTACTATGCTCAGAAGATGGGCATCGATCCGAAGGACATCGTTAGCGTTTCGGTTATGCCTTGTACCGCTAAGAAGTTCGAAATCGGTCGTGATGATCAGAATGCCGCAGGCGTTCCGGATGTTGATATCGCTATCACCACCCGCGAGCTCGGCCGCATGATTCAGCGCGCAGGTCTTAACTTCACCGCTCTTCCGGATGAAGAGTTTGATAGCCCCCTCGGCGAGGATACCGGCGCAGCCGTTATCTTCGGTGCTACCGGCGGCGTTATGGAAGCAGCTCTCAGAACTGCAAACGACTGGCTCACCGGCAAGGACAACACCGAGATCGACTTCACCGCTGTTCGCGGAACCATGGGTCTCAAGCAGGCAAGCGTTAACATCGCAGGCAACGAGATCAAGGTTGCTGTTGCTTCGGGCGCAGCTGCTGCAAAGGTTGTTATGGACCAGCTTAAGGCCGGCAACCCCGCAGGTTGGACCTTTATCGAAATCATGGGATGCCCCGGCGGCTGTGTAAACGGCGGCGGTCAGCCCATTCAGCCTCAGTCGGTTCGCGATACCGTTGACCTCAAGGCTGTTCGTGCAAAGGCTCTTTATGATCAGGATGCTGCTATGGCTATTCGCAAGTCGCACGAGTCTCCTGTTGTTAAGAAGCTCTATGAAGAGTGGTATGATGGTTTTGGCGGCCACAAGGCTCACCACGACCTCCACACCTCTTATGTTGCTCGCAAGAAGTATTAATAGATAATAAAAGCCCCGCGGCCATATGGCCGCAGGGCTTTTTTCTTTTTTTGTTTATTTTGCCTTTTTGTATTCCTGGCCAAAAACTTCCATCTTGTCGCCATCAAGCTTTAGCTCTGTTTCGCGCTCTTCATCGCCAAGGTTGAAAGTTAAAGTATCAGATTCCTCATCATAGGAATAGGTTCCTTCACCGCTTTGGCCGCCTTCCTCAACCGACATGGTTCCGTTAGCATTGAAAACAACTACAACATCATCATCAACGCATTCCCAGGTTCCAACAAGTCCGCTGCCGCCATCCTTAGAGCCGCAAGCAACGAGCGAAAGAGCGAAAACAAATACGAGTAATAATGCTAATAATTTTTTCATTTTTTAGTCCCCCTAAAAAAATTTAGTTACCAACAGTTGGTTGGTAACTAAATTATAGCACTTATTTTTTATTATTTCAAGGTTTCAGCAATCTTATAGATTAACTGCTCGGTCTTTTCCCAGCCGAGGCAGGGATCGGTTATCGACTGACCAAACACCTGGTTCTCGCCAATCTTTTGACATCCATCAACAAGATAGCTCTCGATCATAAGACCCTTAACCATCTTGCGGACATCAGAATTATGATTGCAACTATAGATAACATCCTCGGCAATTCGGGTTTGCTCAAGATATTTTTTGCCCGAGTTTGCATGGTTGGTATCGATTATAACGGCGGGGTTTAAAAGCTCGGTCTTTGCATAGAGCTCATGGAGATTAACGAGATTCTCATAATGATAGTTCGAAACGCATTTTCCCGCGAAATCGAGATATCCGCGAAGGATTGCATGAGCATAAGGGTTGCCCTTGCTGTGAACCTCCCAGCCGCGATAAATAAATGTATGGGAATGCTGCGCGGCGGTTATGGAATTCATCATAACCGAAAGATCACCGCTGGTTGGGTTTTTCATGCCAACGGGGAACTCTATTCCACTTGCGGTTAGGCGGTGCTGCTGATTTTCAACCGAGCGAGCACCAACTGCAACATAGGATAACAGATCGGATAAATAGCGATGGTTTTCGGGATAGAGCATCTCATCGGCGCAGGAAAAACCATAATCTCGGAGCGCCGACATATGAAGGTCGCGGATTGCTAAAATTCCGCTTAACATATCGGGGCGCTCGTTGGGGTTGGGCTGATGAAGCATGCCTTTATATCCATCGCCGGTTGTTCGCGGCTTATTGGTATAAATTCGCGGGATGATAATGATTTTATCCTTTACCTCATCTGCCACCTTGCGAAGCCTTCCAATATATTCGAGCACCGGCTCGCGGCTATCGGCCGAGCAAGGACCGATAACGAGGATGAATTTATCTGATTTTCCCTCAAAAACATCCGCTATCTCGCGGTCGCGTTTTTCTTTTAGTTTTTTTAATTCCTCGGTTACGGGGCAACGATTTTTAACCTGTTGGGGAACAGGAAGTTTTTTCTTGAATTCCAAATTCATACACGGGACCTCTATTTCTTATCAAAAAGCGCTCTTCTTTCGGTTGATAGGCGCATCATTTCCTTCATCTTTTCGGTATCTTTATCGCGAACCGCATTATACATCGCATCAAAGCTCTCGCGGAATATCTCCATTTGGGAGAGCAGGGCTTCGCGGTTTTCGAGGAATAATTCGCTCCACATATTTTCGTTTATGCGGGCGATTCTCGTTAGGTCGCGGAAGGAGTCGCCTGTATATCTTGTTAGGTCGGGGTCATCGCTCGCACACATGAGCGAAACCGCAATACAATGGGTCAGCTGCGAGAGAAAGGCTATCATCTCATCATGGCGCTCGGGGGATAAAACCGAAACCTTAGCAAAGCCGAGCATTTTTCCGAGCGAAGCGCAAAGCTCGATTGCATCGGGAGTGTTTTTCTCGGTAGGAACAACGATATAGTTTGCTCCGCGGAAGATTTCGGGGGAGCTGTTTTCTACTCCATAAACCTCGCGACCCGCCATCGGGTGGGCAGCGATAAACTCGATGCCCTCGGGCAGCAGCGACTGAATTTCATAAACATTACTGCATTTAACACCCGTTACATCGGTAAGCACCGCGCCCTTCTTTATGAGATGGGCGTTTTCTTTTATCCAATTTTTAAATATATGGGGATAAAGCGCAAAGACAATTATATCGGCCTCGCCGATCAGTTTTTCATCAATTTCGGTTGAGCCCGCCGCTATCATTTCGTGTTCTAACGCATAATCGATCGAGGACCTGCTGCGGGTTATGGCGGTTACATAAAAGCCTTTATCGGTTAAGGCTTTTGCATAACTGCCGCCCAAAAGACCAAGACCTACTATTAATATGTTTTTATTTGCTACTAATTTCAACTGTTTCCACCTCTGTTTTTATGCCAAGGGAAGCAAGGCGCGAGAAGAAATCGGGCAGGCTTTTTGCGGCCGCCTCCGCGCCTTCAATAACGCCTCCGGTCAAGGTTGATAAAACCGCAAGCGCCATAACAATTCTATGGTCATTATGTCCGGCTAAAACGGTGGTTGGCGGGGTTAGTTTTCCCGAAACCGAAACCTCGTTTTCGCCGATAGTTAGTTTGATTCCAAATTTTTCGAGCTCTTTGCGCATCGCTTCGGCGCGGTCGCTCTCCTTTATTTTAAGTCTATGGGTACCGCTAAAATGCCCGCCGCCCTTATAGGCCGCAACGGCAAAGGCGATAGGCGCCAAATCGGGGCAATCGGATAGGTCATATTCGGGGGTATCCTCTGCGAAAATCTCGCTATATACTCTGTCGCCCTGAAGGCTACATTCATCAAGTCCCAAAAGCTCAACCTCGCCGCCGAAAACATTTAAAGCATCGAAAAACGCGGCATTACTATAGTCGCCCTCGACCGCTATATCGCGGTTTTGAAAAACGGCGCCCGCGGGAACGATTATTTCATTCTCGCCAAGGGTTATATCTATGCCAAACTCGGCGAGCGCTTTTTTCGTGAGTTCGATATAAGAACCGCTTTCGGTTTTTCCTTTTAGTTTTATTTTTCCGCCGCCGCAGAGCGATAGCGCAAAAATAAGACCGGTTATAAACTGGCTCGAAACATCTCCGCGAACCAAATATTCGCCCGCCCCGAGGCTCCCTTTTAGGGTGATTTTTTTGCCATCGTTTATAAAGCTAAAGCCTTTCTCTCGGCAAAGCTCTTCATAAACCTCTTGCGGGCGAGAAAGCAGCCTTTCGCTTCCGAAAAGCTTAATTTCTTTTCCCGATAAAAGGCAAAGGGGAATAAAAAAGCGAAGAGTGCTTCCGCTTTCGCGGCAAAAAAGCTCGGCATTTTCGGGGAATTTAGCAGGGTTTAGCCCTCCTACCTCCACACGGTCGCCTATTATCTCTATTTTCGCCCCAAGAGCCTTTAAGCAATCTATCGTGGCACAGATGTCTTCCGAGAATTCGATGCCGCTCACGCTGCTTTTTTCGGTCATAGCGCCGCAGATGAGAAGTCTATGCGCCATGCTCTTTGAAGGGGGCGCTATCATAGTTCCCGCGGCGGTGCCTTTATATATTTTAATTCTCATTTTAAGGTCTCCAAAAGGAAATCAACAGCCTCTATGTATCCGAGGAAGCCCTTGCCGCTTATGGTTTTTTGGCAGGCGGCGCGGATATAGCTTATCTGTCTGAAATCCTCGCGTGCCGAAACATCCGAGATATGAACCTCAACAGTTTTGATGCCAACCGCCTGAAGCGCATCAAGCAGCGCTATGCTCGTATGGGTATAGGCGCCGGGGTTTATAACGATGCCATCAATCTCGCCAAAACATTTTTGAATTTCATCAACAAGGTCGCCTTCATGATTAGACTGATAAAACGAAACCTCTATTCCCTTTTTATCGCAATGCTCCTTTATCATTTCGCAGAGCGCGGAATAGGTCTCGTTTCCATAGATTCCCGGCTCGCGAATTCCGAGCATATTAAGATTCGGTCCGTTTATAACCTTAATTTTCATTAAAAAACGCTTCCTTTATTTTTAAAACATTTTCATTTATCGAGTCGCCGCAATCAATTTTTTTATCAGCCATCGCAAGATAGATGGGATATCTCTCGCGGTAGCGCTCGCGAAGTTTTTCTTCGCTGTTTGATAGCGGTCGATTGCCCGTTGTTAACAGTTTTTCTATCGGGCGGTTAAGGAAAATTATCTTTCCGTTTTCGCGAAGAGCTCGCCTATTTTCTTCTAAAAGCACAGCTCCGCCGCCCGTTGCGATAACGGCGCCTTGCTGCGCGGCGGCCCGCTTTACTTCCCTTGCTTCGATTTCGCGAAAGACCTTTTCGCCTAAATCATTTATTATCTCGGCGGGGGTTTTGCCCTCGGCCGCATATATCATTTCATCGGTATCCAAAAATGAGTAGCCGAGTTTTTTTGCAATTCGCTTGCCAAGGGTGGTTTTTCCAACACTCGGCATTCCGATTAAAACGAGATTTTGTTTTTTTCTATAAATCTCATCAAAAATTTTATCAATAGTTCCGCTTGGAAGTTTTTTTGATTTAAAATATTCGGCTGCGAAAACCGCTTGGGCAACGAGCATATAAAGTCCGCCCTCGGCGATGATTCCGCGCTCCTTTGCATCCAAAATAAATGCCGAGCGAAGCGGGTTATATACAGCATCGAAGCATGCCTCAACCTCGGAGAAGCGATCAAGTTCTATCGCTTTGCCGCCGTTATTCGGATACATTCCGCAGGGGGTTGTGTTTATAATAACCTTAGCATCCGTATGAATTTTATAGGCTTCCGCATAGGTTATTGCGCCTGCCCGCTCGCCGCGGGAAACGATATAAACCTCGCTCGCGCCGAGCTTTCCTGCAACCGCGCAGGCGGTTTTCGAGGTTCCGCCCGAGCCGAGCACCAAAACCTTTTTGCCCGCAAGGGTTTTAATATGGCGGGTTATGAGGGCCAAAAGCCCCAAAAAGTCGGTATTATAGCCCTTGAGTTTTCCACCATCGTTTATAATGGTGTTAACAGCTCCGATTTTTTCAGCTTGCGGGTCGATCTCATCCAAATAGGGTAAAACCGCTTCTTTATATGGAATTGTAACATTTATGGCTCTAAAGCTTTTCTCGCGCATAAAGCTATCAAGCTTCTCGCGCTCGATTTCGCAAAGCTCATATTTATAATCATAGATTTTTCCATGAATTTCTTTCGAGAAGCTATGCGAAAGATGCTCGCCGATGAGTCCGTATTCCATTATTTTAAAAATCCATCCGTTCCGTATTTTTGGGTTAAAAGGTCGCAAAGCACGAGCGCCACTATGCTATCGGCAACAACCCTTGCTCGATGAACTATGCAGGGGTCGTGGCGACCTGCGGGGGACAAGGTTTCGCCCTCGCCTGTTGCTATATTAACTGTTTTTTGCTCGCGGGCAATGGTTGGGGTAGGTTTAATAGCGGTTTTGAATATAAGGGGCATTCCGTTTGTTATGCCGCCCTGAATTCCGCCCGAATTATTGGTTTCGGTTTTAATCTTTCCGTCCAGCGCTATGAAGGGATCGTTTGCCTCGCTGCCGCGCATTGATGACAGCGCAAAGCCACCACCAAACTCGACCCCTTTGACTGCGGGAATCGAGAAAAGGGCATGAGAGAGCAGCCCTTCTACGGTATCAAACCAAGGCTCGCCAATACCTGCGGGCATTCCGAGCACGGCGGTTTCGAGCACTCCGCCAACACTATCGCCATCCTTCTTTGCGGCCAATATTTCGGCCTTCATCTGTTCGGCGGCCGCAGAATCCAAAACCGCAAAGGGAGCGTTTTCGAGCTGTTTTGCATCAAAAGCTATATCATTAAAGGCGCGGTCGTTAACCGAGCCGATTGATGCTATATGGGTAGAGATTATGATTCCCTTTTGGCGCAAAGCGGATATGAGAATAGCGCCCGCCGCAACCAAGGCCGCGGTTATTCTGCCGCTGAAATGTCCGCCTCCGCGGGGATCATTAAAGCCCGCATATTTTATTGCTCCCGAATAATCGGCATGGCTCGGGCGCGGGAGGTTTGCTATCTCCTTATAGTCCTGCGAGCGGGTATCTCCGTTGGGGATTATTATGCAAATCGGAGTTCCTGTAGTTTTTCCCTCAAAAACTCCGCTTAAAATCTGAAACGGGTCAG
Source organism: Acutalibacteraceae bacterium (assembly GCA_045659535.1). Taxonomy (GTDB): domain Bacteria; phylum Bacillota; class Clostridia; order Oscillospirales; family Acutalibacteraceae; genus SIG589. The sequence continues at coordinate 3,192 of JAZOXC010000087.1, read as the reverse complement.
CTTCTTGCCTTGCCGTTCCGATTTCGCCCGCGGGGCGGCGAAGGGATAGCTGGCTTTTTATAAAGTCCTCCGATACCTCTATGCCCGGGGCAACTCCATCCAAAACCGCGCCGATGGCAGGACCATGGCTCTCGCCAAAAAGGGTGAGACTTACGGCGTTTCCAAAAATGTTTTTCATTGGTTTTTTACCTCTCTTATTGCGGTTTCTAATTCCTCGAGGGTTAGTTTTTTTAGTTCAACGCTGCCTATTGCGGGAACATAGGCAACCGTTATGCTCTTACCATCCATCTTTTTATCATGTCCTATCGCCTCTATAAGGTCGGCGGCAGAATAATCGAGCGATGCCGGGAGCGAAAGCTTTTCTAAAACGGGGACGAGCCTCTCGCGAACGGCGGGAGAACACATATAAAGCATTCCCATAGCAACACATTCGCCATGATAATAGTTTTTAAGCTCGTTTTTGGATTCTATCGCATGGGCAACGGTATGACCAAAGTTTAGAATCTTGCGAAGCCCTGCCTCTTTTTCATCCTCTTCAACAACCTTTTTCTTGATAAGAAGGCTGCGCTCGATTATGGTATCGAGCAGTTCCATCGGGTCGTGCTGCTCGAAGATTTCGAAAAGCTCCGAATCGCAGGTTAGCGACATTTTAACGGCTTCGGCAAGCCCGTTCGAAATTTGGCGAGCGGGCAGGGTTTTTAGGGTTTCGGGATCGATAATAACGCGTTTTGGGGGCCAAAAAGCGCCAACAATGTTTTTATATCCCTCAAAATCTATTGCGGTTTTGCCGCCTATCGAGGAATCAACCTGCGATAAAATGGTTGTTGGGATATTATAAAAATCTATTCCGCGCATAAAGGATGCGGCGGCAAATCCCGATAGGTCGCCAACAACGCCTCCACCAACCGCAACAACGCAATCGCCTCGGGTGAAGCCCTCCTTCAGCATGGTAGAAAGCAGCAGTTTATAGCTATCGAAGTTTTTTGTTGCCTCGCCCTGCGGCAGGGTAACTATAACCGATTCATTTGCCGCAGCTGCAACGGTTTTTGCATATTCCGCGGGAACACCATCATCGGTTACAACCAAAACCTTGCGGTTTAGAGCGAGCAGATCGCCCGCCCTCTTTAGGGCGCCGCGCTCGAGGATAATTTCATATCCGCCGCCCGCGGTTTTAACGGGAATTCTCATAAGCTCATTTCCTTTTCAAAACTTCCTATAATACGAACAGAATTACAGCATTTATGTAAGTCGCGAATCAGCGCTTCGCCCTCGGGGGAGTTTATGTTTCCCTCGCCCTCGGCATAGAAATAATAGCTCCATGCGAGCTCCTTGTTCGGGCGGCTCTTTAGCGCGCGAAGGTTAAATCCGTGTTCACCGATAACCGATACGGCACGACCGAGCGAGCCTGCCTCGTTTGATACGGTAAAGAGCATAACAAACTGATTATCTCTAACAGTTTCGGTTTTTGCCGCGCGGGAGAAAACGGCAAAACGGGTTGTGTTAACATTGCTGCCGTTTATATGCGACTCGATTTTTTGGAGTCCGTATTTTGCGGCGGCCTCCTCGCTTGCGATAGCGGCGATGTCTCGGCGACCCGATTCGGCAACCTGCTTTGCGGCAAGCGCGGTATTAACAACGGGGGTTTCTATAAATCCGTGGCGATGAATATAATCGGCACATTGGCCGAGCGCCTGCGGATGGCTTATAACCTCTTTTATATCATCAACGGTTGTTCCCGGCAGAGCCAAAAGATTTTGAACAACATCTATATCATAAATTCCGTTTATATGCAGCGAGCCAAAGAAAGCGAGGTCCATAACCTGACCAACATCGCCGTTTGAGCTATTCTCGACCGGCAAAATAACGCAATCACATTCGCAATTTTCTACCGCCTCATAGGCTGCGCGGAAATCGAGATAAGGAACCGCGATGGCATCGGGAAAAGCGCGAAGGGCGGCTATGTTTGCGAAAGCGCCCTCTACCCCACTATATGCAACGCGCATACCATCGAGCATGCGATGCTGCAGCTTTTTTGAGAGCTCCATATTATGGCGCAAAAAGCTAACATAATACATGCGTAGGGTTTCATCCTCGATAAGGGCGCTGTTGCGCTCGATTATTTCCTCCTCGCGGGCGGCATCGGTTATCTGCAGGGCATGAGCTTTTTTATAGCGGGCAACCTCTTTTGCGGCCTCCATTCGCTCGGTAAAAAGCTTTGCCATCTCGCGATCTATTCGGTTTATTTTTTCTCTTGCGGTTGTTAGTTCATCCATAATTAGTCTCCAATTCAGATCTTCTAGTATGGTTTTTCTCGGGGGTTTTCCTAAAAATAAACAAAGCCCGCAAACGCCTTTGCTCTCTGCAAATGCGATCAGCGGACCACCTATGAACCATCGCTTCGGCGGGGTTAAAGTTCCGCCCCGAGGTTACATAAAATGTCCGCTCTTTTAAAACAATAAAAATAAAATCGATTAACCTTCGAGAACATTTTATTTCACCTCGCTGTTTTTCTTAAGTTAGTTTAAAAAAATATTACTCCTTTGCCGCGCGTTTGTCAAGTGCTTTTTCGATTTAAACCATAAAAGTTTTGGTTTTTCTTGCGAAACCTATGCTTTTTTGGTATCATTTTATTATGAAACAGATTTGGAGGCAAAAGAACATGACCTATCTCGATATAAAAAAGAATCCCGATATAAATTTATATATCGAAAGAGCCGACTTTGTTTTGCGTGAACTCGGTTATACCGAGCATGGTCTCGCCCATATAACAAAGGTTGCCGAAAGCGCGGCATATATCCTTTCGACCTGCGGCGCCGACCCGCATAAAATCGAACTTGCCAAAATCGCCGCCCATATGCACGATCTCGGCAATATAATAAACCGCATTGACCATTCCCAAAGCGGAGCTCTGATGGCTTTTTTTCTTTTAAACCGCCTCGGAGCATCGGCCGAGGACATTGGCATTGTTATATCGGCAATCGGGAACCATGATGAGGGCACGGGTGTTCCCTTCGATGATGTTTCGGCGGCAATCATAATAGCCGATAAGACCGATGTTCGACGCAGCCGCGTTCGCAATCATGATATAGCCTCGTTTGATATCCATGATAGGGTTAATTATTCGGTTATAAAGTCGGAACTTCTAATAAACGATAAAAAAGATACCATAACCCTATTCCTCGAAATCGATAC
>JAZOXC010000086.1:0-28670 GCA_045659535.1 Acutalibacteraceae bacterium | reverse complement strand
GAGATAGAAGGGAGCAAGCTTATCATTGAGGGGGTGGAAGAATAATTGGCGCATAACCTTATTCTTGAACTCAATACCCTTTTCTTCATAGGTAGCACCGGTGAAGTAGTTGGGGTCGATACCAAAATGCGAAGCAAAGCCGCCGTTCATCTTGATATAGGGGAGCTTGAATGCCGAGAGAACGCGGAAACCAAGACCCTGATGTGCATCGCCAAATAGCGGGTCAACACCATAGTTCATCATCTCGCGAGCCTTTCTGCCATCCGGTAAAGCTCCAACCCAATAACCATAGGTAAGGTGGGTAGAGGGCGAGGAGAAGTCGGGGCGGAAGGGATTTCCGAGATAGTTCTTTTCAGCTGCAACCATATCGGCAACCTTAGCAGCAACCTCTGCAGCCTCGTTATCAACCTTTTCGATGTTGTTGCCGAATTTATCGCAGGAGAGGAGATACTGATGGAGCTCTTCTTCGCCTTCAAAGTTGTTAGCAAGAGCAGCGATCAAGCGCTCTGCATCCTGAGGTCTGTCGGCGAGGAAGGAATCAACAGCAATAAAGCTATCAGCAATAATCGAAAGACCATGAATTAAGCAGCCGCTTCCGTTATAGGGAGTACCTTGATGAACGGGATCGCGCATATCATAGCCCGAATCAATACCGCCCATAAGGGTAGAAAGGAAGGGAACCGGAAGATTCGAAAGAGCGCGAGAAGCGCCGTTTGCGGCGGTGGTCATTTCTTTTATGATGAACTGGCAGTTAGCATAGAAGCGCTCGCGAAGATTCTTAAGAATGGTCATTGCATCATCGCCTGTTGCAGGAAGGATGCGCTCACCGGTAATGGTAGAAACGCCATCGCTTATGGTGAGCTCAAGAATCTTGCCGAGGTTGAGCCAGCTGTTGGTTGTATTTGCGTTATCCTTACCCATAACGAGGGGCTCTTGGCAACCTGCAATAGAATAATCTGCGAGGTCGCATTCGGCAACACCTGCGTTGCGAAGAACATCAAACATAGAGTCATCGTTAAAGAGTGAGGGGGTAAGACATCCCGGAGTGAAGAAGAATCTTCCAAGCTCTTCATATAACTTGTCGGGAGTGTTCTTATGAAGCTTAACCGAAAGAATCGGCTGCGGAAGGTTCATATCATAATAAGCATCCAAAAGGGCATAGGAGCAAAGGTTTGTGAGGTCGTTGTCATTTACATCCTTACCGCCAACAATAAGGTTCTGGCTTATTGCCCAGCTGCGGTCGCCAACATTATAGAAAACAAGAAGATGCTTAAAGAGAGCTGCGGTATCCTCGCGAGAGGTATCCTCCATTGCGCGGTAGGGCTCGAAGATTCTGTCGGCATTACCAACCGAGAATGCAAACGGGTTGGGAGCCTGCTCGAGACACATAACCTGCCATAAAAGCATAAACGACTGAATAGCTTCGAACAGGTTACGAGCACCGTTAGCGGGAACATTTTCGAGTGCATCTGCGATGCGGGTGAACTGCTCTTTCTTGTCGCCGATTGCCTTTTCAAGAGCGATTTCTCTATAGCGGGCAGCAAAGATAAGAACAGCATCGAGAGAATCAAGCATCGAAGCATAAGCATCAAGGCGCTCTGCATCATCGGTCTTGGCCATGTTGGCTTCAATCTCGCGCTTCATTTCGTTAACGCCAACCTTAAGGGCATGGCGCATATCGGGAATAACATGTCCGGTTACCTGCTCAACAAAGAATGCAACTTCTTTGGTATAGTTTTCAACCGAGCTGTAAACCTTGGTGAGGTCCTTTATGTAATCGGTCTTCTTATCGTGTGCCTTAACGGTATCGAGGCGCTCGCGAGTAATATCATCGTTGGGCTCGATATCGCCGAAAACAGCGGTAGGATCGCAATAGCCCGAGAAGGTTTCAACTCGGAAAGAGGGGTTGATAAGAGCATAGCTGCGAGCAAAAGCATCGCGCTGTGTTCCTGCGAAAACTGCATTATCGCTGATATAAATGGGCAGTTCAGCTGCCGATTTCTTGAGCAAGTAAGCGGTTCTGCGCATTTTGGACATACCCTCTGTTTCATGCTCATACTTCATTCCGATTTCTTTGGAAAGGAACCAACCATCGAGGCGCATAATGCTGCGCTCTTCGCGGAATAATTCTTTTGCCATTTCGGTAGTTTTCTGGTGATTGATTGCCATAAAAAATCCTCCCTTATGTTCTAACTACGGTAAATCCCGCAGCCTTAAATTTGCTTACTGTTTGTTTATAACATTCGGTGCTTATATCTGCGTTTTGCATTGCATATGTAAGTCCGCATTGTTTCCATTTATCCTTGCCGTATTCATGATAGGCTAAAAATTCAATTTGAAGTTTATCCTTATAGGGCGATAATGCCTCGAGCAAGAGATCAGTTTCGCCATCACTTGCATTAAAACCATTTATGAGCGGAACATGAATCAAAATATCGAGATTCATATCGGTTGCCGCTTTAAGATTTTTAATTATAGGTTCTAAAACTCCGCCTGCAACATCAAGAAGCCTTTTTTCATCCGCACTCTTGAAATCCATAATAAGATGGTCGAGATACGGAAATAGCTTTGGCAGGGCAGGGGTCATCGCATTTGTTTCGATAACCGTATTTATGCCTTCGGCTTTAAGCATTTTAAAAAGTTCCAAAACCGCATCGAGCTGGAGAGTAACCTCGCCGCCCGTAAGCGTTACTCCGCCGCCATCAAAAAACATCGGCTTGCAGGAGATAATCTCGGCAAACATATCCTCAACCGAAACGGTAGTAACGGGGAAGGCGGGATGTTCCTTTTCGATATTCATACCCTCGGGGTTAGAACACCAGGGACACTTCATATTACATCCGTGAAGGTGATAAACGAGGCGGTTACCCGGTCCATCTTGCGAGTAATTGAACCCTTTCTGAAAGTATTTTATAGTCATTTTTCCTCCATTAGTTCAAAGCTTAAACTAATTACCGTAATAATTATAATATATTATCAAATCAGTGTCAATATTTATCTTTGACAAACCGCAATTTTTGTTTTACAATAGCCTAAAAGGAAGGGGGCGGGAGCCATGAAAACTTATGCGAAAAATGTTCATTCAATTAAGAACGATAACCGCGCAACAATTCTAAATTTAATCCGAAAAGCGCCCGTTTCCCGCGCCGAAATATCGGCAACTGCAGGGCTTTCAAAATCCTCTGTAACCATGATAACCAACGCACTTATAGCAGAGGGTCAGATAAAAGAAATCGGAACAGAGGAATCGGCTGTTGGCAGAAAGCGAATATTGCTCGATATCGTTGCGAATTACCGCTTTGCAGCGGGTATAATTTTGCATCGCCGCGATATAAAGGTATGCCTAACCGACCTCAAAGGTGAGGTGCTCGATAAGGAGAAAACCGAGATAGAGCGTTTCTCTTCATCAACCGAGGTTATCGATTATACCGTTAATACCGTTTTTGAACTGATGCGCCGAAATAATCTTTCCAAGGATGACTGCATCGGAATAGGCGTCAGCTGTCCCGGACCTCTTGATATCACCCGCGGAGTTATCCTCTCGCCGCCGCATCTGGATATTTTGCATAGTGTTGCGGTATCGGATGAAATCAAGGCAAGAACCGGCATGAATGTCGCACTCGAGAATAACGCTGTGTTACTTGCAATGCGCGAAAATTTGATGCGCGAAAAGATGAAGAACTTTATGTCTGTTATTATCTCCTATGGTATCGGCTCGGCGGTGGTAACAGGCGGCGAAATTTACCGCGGTGCGCTCGGTTTTTCGGGCGAGCTCGGTCATATGAGTGTTGTGGCGGGAGGGCTTCGTTGCCCCTGCGGAAACTCGGGCTGCCTCGAGCGATATGTATCCCTTTCGGCGCTCAAGGAGCATTTCGGATTTGATGACTATAAAAAAACGGTTGATTTAGCCTATGATGGTGATGAATCGGCGCTTGAGGTGCTTAGATATATAACCTCATATCTCGGCAGCGGGCTTGTAAATGCCGTAAATCTTTTTGATTTGGATGCAATAATTTTGCATGGAGACTATTCCTATCGTCCGTCTCTGTTGGATGGAATGCTTCGAGATTATGTAAACCAAAATTCCGTTGTTGCGGCGGTTCATGGGGTTGAAATTATATCCTCGCCCGAGCGCAATGACAGAGCCGAGGGAAATTCAACCGCAGCAATAATTGAACAATATTTCGACCAAACCTTGGAGGGATAAAATATGATAATTGATCGCTATGATGAAAAAACCTATACAACCCCTGTTTGGGAAGGGGATACGGTTTATAACGAAGGTGTTTTATTCTACCGCGGACGCAAAAAGGCAAGATTGCTTTTTCCAATTGATGAGGTTATTTCGCTTCGCAACTTTGATTTGCAAAAAGAGTATCGCGAGGGCGAAGATTTCAAGATTGAGAATGGCGAACTTGTCCTCTGCGAGGGCGGAAATATCCCCGTTTGGGATATCGAACCGCTAACCGAAAAGCCTAATTGCCATGTCTTTCCCGCGAAAAAAGAGGGTATGTTTTTAACCGATACCTGCGGAATAAAAATTCGAGAAAACACCGTTTGTGTTACATATAAGCATAGCAAAACCTTCGAGGATGGCTATTCGGGAAAGGGAGTTCCTTCGCTTCGCGAAAAGCTTCCCGAGCTCTTTAAAAAACTCGATAACGGCGAAACAGTTAATATCATGCTAAACGGCGATAGCAACTATACCTCTTGGGGTTGTAGTGGCGGCTATTCAGAGGATAGATTCTTCGACCGAAGTGATACAGGCTCGTTTTATACCTGCGGTCTTAATGTTCCGCCTTATTCTCCGCCTTGGTTTGATATGTTTATATCGGTTATAAGAAAGATGTATCCAAAGGCCGAAATCAATATCGATAATATCTCTATGGGCGGTGTTGATGCGCAGTGGGCATCCGCGCATCTCGCAGCTCGCCTAAAGCTTTCAAAGCACAAACCCGATGTTGTTTTTTATGGCTATGGAGTGAATGATTTATGCGGCGGAGCAAGTGTTGAGAAATATAAAAAATATAGTCTCGAGCTTGTCGATAAGGTTAGAAACGATGAAAACGGCAACCCGAATGCCGCGTGTGTTATGGTTTCGCCCCATATCTGCAATACCGATGCCGCTTGTTATCCAACCGATATTTTCTTGGAATATGAGAAGGCTCTCGGCGAGATTTGCAGCGAGCGTGAAAACTGTGCTCAAATAGAGCTAACCTCGTTTTCATATGATATTTCAAAATGCAAAAAACCGCTTGATCGCCTCGAAAACAACATAAACCACATGATGGATTTCAGCGGCAGAATGTTCGCTCAAATTTTTATTGAATCTATGAGATAAATAAAAAACCTTACCCCTAAAAATCGGGTAAGGTTTTTTGTTATATAGCCCAAGCCTGCAAACATATATTAAACCAGTAATAAAGGGGGCATTAGCTTGAAATATATCATAGTATCAAAACGACAAATTTTGTTGGGGCTTTGTGCTTTTTTGGCCCTTACTATCGCGATAATCGGCTCGGTTAAGGTGTTCGCCGGGGAGGAGCGAATTTTGCCGATTTATTGCGTTGAATCCGCGGAGAAAAAGATAGCAATTTCCTTCGATGCGGCATGGGGTAATGATGATACCGAGGAACTTATAAATATCCTTGCGGAATATGATGTTCCCGCAACATTTTTCGTTGTCGGTGCGTGGGTGGATAAGTATCCAGAATCGGTAAAAGCGCTGCATGATGCCGGTCATAAAATCGGTAATCATTCGAACTCCCATCCGTATATGACCAAACTATCAGGTAGCCAAATGAAGGCTGAAATAACTGCTTGCAACGAGAAAATTTCGGGCATAACAGGGTATAGCCCGCTGCTTTTTCGACCTCCCTATGGCGACTATAATAATGCCAGCGTAAAGGCGGTAGAAAGCCTTGGAATGTATACTATTCAATGGGATGTTGACTCGCTCGATTGGAAGGATTCTTCAACTGCCGAGAGCATAGCGAAAAGGGTTATTTCGAGGGTTAAAAACGGATCTATTGTGCTGTTTCATAACGATGCCGAATACACTCCCGAAGCGCTCCCAACCATCCTGAAAGCGCTTAAAGATGAGGGCTATGAATTCGTGTTTATCGAGGACTTAATTTACAAAAGCGACTATAAAATTCTTCATGATGGAACGCAATGCAAAATAGCAAAATAAAGGCAAAAATCCTCACACAATAGTAGGAGGCGGAAAATAAAAAAAGGACACGGGTTCGATTCCCGTGTCCTTTTTATTAATAAGCCTCAAATCCTAAATCTGCGAGAGTTAGGTATATTCTTGCATTGGTCATATCCTGGAGTGCAGTATTTAAGAGAGTGTGGAAATAGCTATTTAGCTCGCTGTCGGAGCAAACCTTTGTGGTGCCGGTGAGCTTTTTGGCATCAAAGTTGCCGCTCTGGGTTTTGGTGCCGTATTTAATAATGAAGGTGCCCTTGGAAAGGTTGATTTGATAGCTATATTGATTGCTGCCTTCAAAACCGCTCTTGCGAATGATAATATTGTTTGTATAGTCGCATTCGAGGGTAACGTTATTGAGAATATATTCGCTTCCTGCGCCGATGCTGTTGCCGTTGGTTTCGATTACCTCTTTAAGATAAGCTAAAACCTTGGTGCGGTCGATTTGCTGACACTTGGTGCAGAAATATCCCGAATAAACATGTGCGAAATCAATTTCGGTAGAGTAAGTGTCTCCGCAAGCGCAGGTATAGGTTGTAGAGCCTCTGTGTGTGCAGGTTGCGGGAACGGTTTTAGTGGTATAGCTATGGGCGTGTCCCTCTTCTGTGCTTGCTGTGTTGCTGCTGGGGTTTGTTGCCTCAGGAACAGAAGAAGTATTGGTGGTTTCAGAGCTTACATCGCTCTGTGTATCATTCTGTTCATCCGATGCGGTATTGTCAATAACGGTTGTTCCGCAAGCCGATAAAGTGAATATAAAGGTTAACACCAAAAGAATTGCAAAAATCTTTTTCATCTAAAAAGCATCTCCCATATATTTTTTCTAAAACCAATTTTATCATATTTTTTCGCTTAAAACAACAACAAAAAAAGGCAGTATTTATCCCTAAAGTTATCGCATTTTTACCTTTTTTGAAAATCATTTGCGATATGAATTGTATTGCCGATGAAAATATGGTATTTTAATTTAAAAGGAGGGAAGAAAATGCCGCTTGTAGAAAAACCAATTCATGTTTTCGAGCCGACCTCGCTTCAATGCGGTCAGGCTGTTTTGGCTATGCTTTCGGGCGAGAATGTTGAAACTGTTATAAAAATATGCGGAACCGATCGAGAAACAACCAAAAAGCAGATGTTTTCATCCCTCGATGCATTAGGGATTTCCTATGTCTGTGAGCGTAGGGAAGCGGTGGAGAAAAAAGACCTTCCGCGAGTATGTATTTTAAGCCTTGAAACGCCTCATTGCTGGCATTGGTCGCTTTATTTTGACGGCATTTTTTATGACCCCGAATACGGAGTTTTATCCGATTTCCCGCCCTCGAACAGGCGCTATTTTTTCGAAATATCCGGCTAATCGAACCCACCTTCTCGGTGGGTTTTTATTTTTTTGACTAAAAAGTGTAAAAATAGTCTAAATTATATATAAATAATAACTTGACATAAGTGCGGCGAGGCTTTAAAATTATTCTGGGTATATATATTACTAAAACACTACTTTTGTTTATCATACATATCACTTTTTAAGGAGGATTTTGTTTTAATGCCGGAAAAAGCCGAAAACAAGGGCAAGAAAAAGAATACACAAACCAAGAAAAACGAAACAAAGAAGAAACAGTATAAAAATACAAGCAAGAAAAACGATAACAAAAATCAAAAATCAAAGCATAGCGTAAAAAATCAAAAGAATTCTAAAACAACCCAAAAGCCTCAAAAGGATGCTTCGCAGAAGAAGGCACCCAAGATGAAAATTATTCCGCTCGGCGGACTGGGGGAGATAGGTAAGAATCTAACTCTTTATGATTATGCAGGCAGCATGTTTATTGTTGATTGCGGCATGACCTTCCCCGATGAAGATACTCCGGGTATCGATGTTATCATCCCCGATTTCGATTATCTTGAGAAAAACAAGGATAAAATTAAGGGACTTGTTATTACCCATGGACATGAAGACCATATAGGCGCAGTTCCTTATCTTTTGAAAAAGCTTAACATTCCGATTTACGGAACAAGACTCAGCCTCGGTCTTATCGAGGGAAAACTTCGCGAGCATAAAATTCTCGGCGATGCAAAGCTCTTTACGGTTGATGCAGGCGATTTTATAAAGCTTGGCGCCTTTACTATTGAGTTTATCCATGTTAATCATTCAATCCCCGGCGCTGTTGCCTTGGCAATAAGCTGCCCCGCGGGAACGGTTGTGCAAACAGGCGACTTTAAGATTGATACAACCCCGATTGATGATAAAATGATCGACCTCGCTCGTTTTGCCGAACTTGGAAAAGAGGGCGTTTTAGCGCTGCTTTCCGATTCGACAAATGCCGAGCGCCCTGGATTTACTCCCTCCGAGAGATTGGTTGGAGAATCCTTCTCTACTTTGTTTAAAAAGGCGGAAGGTCATCGCATAATTGTTGCAACCTTCTCCTCGAATATTCACCGTATTCAGCAGATAATTGATGAGGCGGTGCGTTGCGATCGCAAGGTTGCCGTTTCGGGCAGAAGCATGATAAATGTTGTTGCGGTTGCGTCAGAGCTTGGATATCTTAAGGTTCCCGATGGAGTTATCATCGAAATCGAAACCATAAAAAATTATCCGCTCGACAAGCTGGTAATCATAACTACCGGTAGCCAGGGAGAGCCGATGTCGGCGCTTCACAGAATGGCATATTCCGATCACCGCAATGTGGAGATTATCCCCGGAGATATGATAATAATCTCGGCAACTCCCATCCCGGGCAACGAAAAGTTTGTAACCCGCGTAGTAAACGAACTTATGAAACGCGGCGCAAATGTTGTTTATGAAAAGATGTATGATGTTCATGTTTCGGGTCATGCCTGCCGCGAAGAACTCAAGATTCTATTAAGCCTAACAAAGCCGCAGTTCTATATCCCGCTTCATGGTGAGCAAAAGCATCTTGTTAAAAATGCCGAGCTCGGTGTTGCTATGGGAATACCCAAAGAAAACATCGTGCTTGCAACCATAGGAAATGTTATCGAACTTTCGCGAAAAAAAGCCAAAATAATTGATACCGTTCAGGCGGGCAGAGTTTTGGTTGACGGACTCGGAGTTGGCGATGTTGGCGGAACCGTTTTGCGCGACCGCAAGCATCTTGCCGAGGATGGAGTTATCGTTATTACCGTTACAATGGATAGCGTAACAGGCGAGGTTTTGGCGGGTCCCGAGATGATTTCGCGCGGATTTATTTATGTTCGCGAATCCGAGGACATTATGGCCGATGCACATGAGGTTGCATGCGATGCGCTTGAGCAGTGTTATATCAAAAATATCAGGGATATGAATACGGTTAAAACCCGTATGCGCGATGCGGTTTCTCGTTATATCTATGATCAAACCCGCCGCAACCCAATGATATTACCCATAATCATGTATGTTTAAGGAGCAAAAAAATGAAGGTTATTTTACTTGCAGATGTAAAAGGTCATGGCAAAAAGGGAGAGCTTTGCAATGTGTCTGATGGATACGCTCGAAACTTCCTTTTCCCGAAAAAGCTTGCAATAGAGGCTGATAGCGCAGCTATGGGCGAATTCAAGAGCAAGCAGGCCGCTGCCGACCATCATAAAGCAGAAGAAAAGGCTGCCGCGCAAGCGGTAGCCGATAAGATAAACGGCAAAAGCATAAACATAAAAGCAAAAGCCGGTGCTTCGGGCAAACTCTTTGGTGCAGTAACCTCTAAAGAGGTTGCAGCCGAAATTAACCGTGCGTTTGCAGTTTCTGTTGATAAAAAGAAGGTTTCCATAAACGATATCAAAGCCTTCGGAACCTATACCGCAGAGGTAAAACTTTATAACGGCATTACAGCATCGGTTAGCGTTGTTGTTGCCGAGTAGGAGAAGAAAATGGCAGAAGAAAAACTCGTTTTAGATTTAGAGGGAAGAAAATTGCCCTATTCTGTTGAGGCAGAGCAGGCAGTTTTAGGTTCCATTCTTATCGACCCTCCGAGCATAAATCTTGTTGCATCTCAGCTTAGATCAGAGTTCTTTTATATTCCGCAGCACAAAAAGATATATAGCGTTCTTTCGCATATGCTTGAGCTTGGCGGAAATACCATTGATTTTGTAACCGTTTTAGAAAAGCTTAAAAGCGATGGTGTTTATGATGAGGCAGGCGGAAAGGCATACCTCGCTCAGTTGGCGCAGGCCGTTCCTTCCTCGGCTAATATTCTTACATATGTTAGTATAATTCGCGATCGCTATTATGCCCGCTCTCTTATGCTTGCGGCTCAGCAGATTATTAAGGATGTTGAGGAGAATGTTAAGGATTCTTCGGGACTTCTCGATGCTGCAGAGCAGAGTATTTATGACATCCGCGAGGGTATTGATTTTAGCGGACTAACCCATATCAAGGAAGTTATCTCGGGCGAAACATTCGACCGCCTCAGCAAGATAAATCATCCCGATACCCGTGATGATTATATCGGAATTCCCACCGGAATCTCGGCGCTCGACCGTGTTATAACAGGTCTTAATAAATCCGACCTTATCGTTCTCGGCGCTCGTCCCGGTATGGGTAAAACCTCGTTTGCGCTTAACATTGCTCGCAATGTTGCAATGCAGGCAGGAAAAACCGTATGTTTCTTCAGTCTTGAAATGAGCCGCGATCAGTTGGCGCAGCGCATGCTCTCGAGCGAAGCTCCTGTTGAAAGCCAGAAGCTAAGAACGGGTGAGCTTACCGAAGATGAATGGACCAAGCTCTTAAACGCAGGCGCAAACCTTTCAAAGGCCAATATTTATTTTGATGAAAGCGCGGGTATAACCGTTCCCGAAATGCGCGCTAAGCTGCAGCGTATGAAGAAGGTTGACCTTGTTATTATCGACTACCTCGGTCTTATGCATTCGGCTCGCCCCAAGGAAAACCGCGCACAAGAAGTTGCTGATATTACCCGTAGCCTTAAAATCTTGGCAAAGGATCTTAGGGTTCCGATAATCGTTTGTGCTCAGCTTTCCCGTGCAACCGAAGGTAAGGGAGTTAAGTCGCATAAACCCGCTCTGTCCGATCTTCGTGATTCGGGTTCTATCGAGCAGGATGCCGATATCGTTTTATTCCTATATCGCGAGGCATATTACGATAGCGAAAAAGCTGATGATGCCGAACGCAGCGATCCTAATAAGGCTATTTGTATGGTTGCCAAGAACCGCCACGGTTCTATCGAAGATGTTCCGCTTTATTGGGATGGTGCTCATACAAGATTTACTTCTCAGGATGTGTATCACTAATGCTCGATAAGGTTTTAATGGCGCTTAACCGTTTTTCCATGCTGGAAAAAGGTGATAACGTAACTGTTGCTCTTTCGGGCGGTGCGGATTCGATGGCGCTTCTCCATTTGCTTTTCTGCGAGAGAGAAAGACTTGGCATAACCGTTTTTGCGGCCCATCTCAATCATTCGCTCAGGGGAGAAGAATCCGATAGGGATGAGAATTTTGTTCGCGAATATTGTGAAAAAATGGGTATCCCGCTTTTCACCGAAACCGCGGATGTTGCACTATATGCAAAGCAAAACGGCAAAAGCATCGAAGAGGCGGCAAGAGACATTCGCTATGATTTTTTATCGCGTGTATCGAAGGGCAAGGTTGCTACCGCCCATACCGCTTCCGATAACGCCGAAACGGTTTTAATAAACCTTTCTCGCGGAACGGCGCTTAAGGGCGCTTGCGGGATTCCTCCTGTGAGAGATAATTTTATAAGACCGCTAATTTTCTGCACAAGGCAGGAAATCGAAGAATATTGCGATAAAAATGAGATTCCTTTTGTAACCGATAGCACCAACTTGTCGGATGACTATACAAGAAATAAAATCCGCCATAATGTTATTCCGGTTTTAAAAGAAATCAATCCATCCTTTTGCTCTGCGATAACAAGATTTTCTTTATCGGCAGGGGAGGACAGCGCCTTTTTGGATAGCATAGCGCTAAAGGAATTTGGCAAATGCTTCGGGCGCGGCAGATTAAAGCTGCCTACCGATATGCCCGCAGCTATTGCGAAAAGGGTGATTGCAAAATTTCTCGAGGAAGTGGGCGCCCATGCAATTGATAGCTTACATATCAACGAAATATATGAAGCTCTCGGAAGCAATACAAAGCGCAGCATTTCTTGCGGCGAAATAGTGCAGATAAAAGGCAATGTTATTTCTCTTTTGCCTAAAGGGGAAAAAGACTTTGAGGTTTCGCTCGAAGAACTCGATAGGGAAAATTTTGATTCATTGCATAAAGTTAACAAATTGTTATTAAAAAACGCAATCGACTGTGATAAAATATGTGGCAAGGTCGTTTTGCGGGCCCGTGAAGCGGGAGATGAAATAAAGCTAAGGGGCAGGGGAACAAAAAGCCTTAAAAAGCTTTATAACGAAATGAAAATACCGCAAGAGGAAAGGAAAAATCTTCCGGTTGCGGCGCATGAGAATGGTGTGGTTTGGGTTTATCGTGCGGGCGCTGCCGAAAGAGCTTGCGTTTGCGATGAAACCGAGCGTGCAATCGTTTTCAACATAAAAGAAAGTAAATAATTTTGCTTATTTTGGGGGATGTTAAAATATGTTGCAGGATGTTGAAAAAGTATTATTAACCGAAGAAGAAATCGCCGGAAAAATCAAAGAACTCGGTGCGCAAATTTCTAAAGATTATGCAGGGAAGAACCTTCTTCTCGTAAGCGTTCTCAAGGGTTCGGTAGTATTTATGGCCGATCTTATGCGCGCTATCGATATCGAGTGCAAAATAGATTTTATGGCAGTTTCCTCTTATGGATCGGGAGCAGTAAGCTCCGGAACCGTTAAGATTATTAAAGACCTTGATATTAATCTCGAAGGCTATGATCTTTTGATTGTTGAGGATATTCTTGATTCGGGAAATACTCTTTCGCAGCTTAAGAAAATTCTTTTAAATCGCAACCCCAAGAGCTTTAAAATATGCACATTCTTGGATAAGCCCGATCGCCGAGTTGTTGATCTCCATGCCGATTATAAGGGCTTTGTAATCCCTGATGAATTTGTTGTTGGTTATGGTCTCGACTATAATGAACAGTATCGTAATTTACCCTGCCTTGGTGTCCTCAAGCGCAGTGTTTATGAAAAATAATAAGACCCCCGAAAGGAAGTGCCTTTTTTGAAAAAGAATGCTAAAAAGATTATTCTTTTTATCATCGTTCCGATAGTGCTTTTGGTTTCCATTGCGGCCGTAACGGTTGGCCTCAAGAATCAAACCAGCATGAAATACTATCAGATTGTTGATATGTTTAAGAATAATGAGGTGTCGGAATTCTCGCTTAATCTCTATTCCGGAGAATTAAGCTATGTTCTGCGCGCCGACAACAAAACCTATTCGTATACCGTTGCTGATCCTTCGTTGTTCTACAATGATGTTCATAAAGCGGTAGTCGAAAACAACGAAAAGCTTATTGCAGAAGGTAAAGAGGCCGAGATAGTCAAGTTCGATTATGAGCGTGGCGGCGAAACCTCTTGGATAATGAACATTTTACCGACTGTTTTAACAATAGCGGTTGTTATCTTCTTCTGGATTTTCTTAACCAAGCGCATGGGTGCGATGGGCGGCGACAAAACTATGGGCGTTGGAAAAGCCCGTATTCGCAAGCAGTCTGACCGCCGCAAAACAACATTTATCGATGTTGCGGGTGCCGATGAAGAGAAGGAAGAACTGGCCGAAATCGTTGACTTCCTTAAAAATCCCAAGAAGTTTAACGAGCTTGGCGCAAGAATTCCCAAGGGCGTATTGCTTATGGGCCCTCCCGGAACAGGTAACACCCTTCTTGCTCGTGCAGTTGCGGGCGAGGCAGGAGTTCCGTTCCTTTCTATCTCGGGTTCGGATTTCGTTGAGATGTTTGTTGGTGTTGGTGCTTCTCGAGTTCGTGACCTCTTCGAGGAAGCAAAAAAGAGCGCTCCTTCCATAGTGTTTATCGACGAAATCGATGCCGTTGGTCGCCAGCGTGGCGCAGGTCTCGGTGGTGGTAACGATGAGCGCGAGCAGACTCTAAACCAGTTGCTTGTTGAGATGGATGGCTTCGGCACCAACGAGGGTGTCATCGTTATGGCGGCAACCAACCGTCCCGATATCCTCGACCGTGCTCTCCTCCGTCCCGGCCGTTTCGACCGTCAGATAACCGTAAATTATCCTGATGTTAAGGGTAGAGAAGAAATACTCAAGGTTCATTCTCGCGGCAAGCCGTTAGGCCCCGATGTTAACCTTAAAACTATCGCAAAATCCACCTCGGGCTTTACCGGTGCAGATCTTGAAAACCTCCTTAACGAGGCTGCTCTCTTGGCTGCTCGCAAGGGTCTCAAGGCTATCACCGAGGAACAGATCGAGGAGGCAACCATTAAGGTTGTTATGGGAACCGAGAAGAAGTCGCATGTTATAACCGATAAGGATAAGATGATAACCTCGTATCATGAGGCAGGTCATGCTATCGTTTCGTATTTCTTGCCGACCCAGGATCCTGTTCATCAGATTTCCATTATCCCGCGCGGAATGGCTGCAGGCTATACCATGTATCTGCCTACCGAGGAAAAGGGTCATGTTTCGCGTGGTCAAATGCTTGAGCAGATCTGCTCGCTTTTGGCAGGTCGTGCCGCAGAGCAGCTAACCCAAAACGATATTTGTTCGGGTGCGTCGAATGATATCGAGCGCGCAACCGAAATTGCTCGCAAGATGATAACCCGCTTTGGTATGAGCGAAAAGTTGGGTCTTGTAACCTATGGAACTAATAGCGATGAGGTGTTCCTCGGTCGTGATTTCTCTTCAACTCCCAACTATTCCGATGTAACCGCAGGTAAGATCGATCAGGAAATCTATGAGGTTATAACTGCTCAGTATAAGAAGGCTATCGAAATCTTAACCGAGAATATGCCTAAGCTTAATGAGGTTGCTCGAGTTCTCTTTAATGAGGAGAAAATCTCGGGTGACGACTTCCGCGAGATTATGGCAAACAAAGAGGCAGAGGCTTAATCAAAAGCCTTTGCCCATTAGGGTGATACATAATGTTAAGTGAGAAAATTAATTTGCGTGAAGAACCTACCGAACATGGCTTTATGCCTTCGGTCTGCACCTATATATTAAATAAGGATTGCGATTGCGGTCTTCGCCCCATGATAATTGTTTGTCCCGGTGGCGGATATGCAAATGTTTGCGAGATTTGGGAGGGCGAGAGAATCGCGCTTGCCTATAATGCTATGGGCTTTTGCGCGCTAACTCTTGATTATGCGGTAGCTCCGCATCGTTATCCCGAAGCACTAAAAAATATCGGTGCAGCAATCAAACTTTGCCGTGAAAGGGCAGTGGAGTGGCAGATAGATCCCGAGAAGATTATTGTTCTCGGCTTTTCGGCCGCAGGTCATCTTGCATCTAATATTTCTACCGAATGGAATCGCGAGGATATCTTCGGCGCAGAGGCGGTAGCGGCAAAAACCTATCGCCCCAACTATGCGGTTCTTTGCTATCCTGTTATAACGGGTGGGGAAGAGCGCCACGAGGGTTCTATCGTTAATTTAAGCGGTAGCCGCGATGAGGCGGAATGGGTTAAGTATTCCAACGAATCCAAGGTAACCCCCGAAACTCCGCCAACCTTTATTTGGCATACCTTCGAGGATAGATGTGTTCCGGTTGCTAATAGCTTGCTTTATGCCGAGGCTCTCCGCAAAAATAAGGTTCCCTTTGAGCTACATATATATGAAAAGGGCGACCACGGACTCTCGCTTTCAACCGATCGACTTTATCGCAACAAACCTACTTTATCCAGAAAGTATAATTGGGTTGAAGAGTCGGTTAATTGGCTTTACGAACATTTTGGTGTTTGATTTTAACCTTCGTCCTGTGGAGGAATATTAAAAATAAAAAGTTGTGTAGAAAAAATCTACACAACTTTTTTATATTTTAAGGATTGCTCTATAATTCTATTCTGGAAGCATATTCTTCGAGAATGGTGTTGATATCTTGTTCATTCTCATAAAACACATCATCACATGCAAATAAAGTATCTGCCGCTTTTTCGTCATCCTCATTCGCGGTAAGTGCTAAATATGCTTTATAAGCTTTGTTTAGATTGTTTTTAAGTTTTGTTGATAAAACCGTTTTTATGGTAGTAAGGTTGTTTTGAAGATCATCTGTGTTTTCTAAATTGGAGAAATATTGTTCATGTCCGCCATTATTGATTTCGCTTTGGTATGTCATAAGTTCGGAAAAAGGGGAGTCTGCTTTTCCATCGGTCCATAAATCCCACATTTTATTCCATCTTAGTTCCTCTTCGGTTAATTGCGGTTTCTTTTTTCTAAATAAATTGAAAAAGTTCATAGAATCACCTCTGAACCTATTATATAGAGGAGAATCACTTTTTTCAAGCTGAAACGCGTGTTGTTTAATATATTAAGTATCCGCAATAACTACTTTGTTATTGTTTTAACAAAGAATTTGAGGAAAAATAAAAAACATTGACAAAACTTTAACAAAGCTATTGACTTTGGTCATATGCTTTAATATAATGTAGCAAATGCTTTTTTGGAGGTAATTTATTATGTCAAGAGTTTATAATTTCAGCGCAGGTCCTTCGATGCTTCCCGAGGAAGTATTAAAGACCGCAGCAGCAGAAATGTTAGAATTTGGAACCAGCGGCCAGTCTGTTATGGAAATGTCCCATCGTTCGAAGGAATATCAGGCAATCTTTGATGAAACCGAAGCAACCCTTCGCGAGCTTATGAATATTCCGGATAACTATGAGGTTCTCTTCCTGCAGGGAGGAGCATCTTCGCAGTTTGCAATGCTCCCGCTCAACCTTATGAACAAGAATAAGAAGGCTGACTTCGTTGTAACCGGTCAGTGGGCTAAAAAGGCTTATCAGGAAGCCGCTCGCTACGGTGAAGCAAAGGTTATCGCATCCTCTGCCGATAAGACCTTCTCTTATATTCCGAAGCTCGATAAATCGACCTTCACTCCCGATGCAGATTATTTCCACATCTGCATGAACAATACCATCTATGGAACCAAGTGGAATGAGCTTCCCGATACCGGTGATGTTCCGCTTGTAGCTGATATCTCGAGCTGCATGCTTTCCGAGCCGATCGATGTAACCAAGTTCGGCGTTCTCTATGGCGGCGCTCAGAAGAATGTTGCTCCCGCAGGTCTTACCATTGTTATCATTCGTAAGGACCTCCTTGGCAACGCTATGGATATCACTCCCACCATGTTCAACTATGTAACACATTCCGAGAATGGCTCTATGTTCAATACTCCGCCTTGCTACACCATCTATGTTGCAGGTCTCGTTATGAAGTGGATCCGCGATACAATGGGCGGTCTTGAGAACATGAAGAAGTATAACGAAGAGAAGGCAAAGATTCTCTATGACTTCCTCGATAACAGCAAGCTCTTCAAGGGAACCGTTGTTCCGGAAGATCGTTCGCTCATGAATGTTCCTTTCGTTACCGGAAGCGAAGAACTCGACGCAGAGTTCGTTGCAGCTGCTAAGAAGGCAGGCTTCGTTAACCTTAAGGGTCACCGTTCGGTTGGCGGTATGCGTGCTTCTATCTACAATGCTATGCCCATCGAAGGTGTTAAAAAGTTAGTTGAGTTTATGGATAAGTTTGAAAAGGAGCATATGTAATGTTTAACATTAAAACCTACAATAAAATTTCTAATAACGGACTTTCGCTTCTCCCCGCCGACAATTATACCGTTGGCGATGATGTTGCAAGTCCTGATGGTGCTGTTGTTCGTTCGGCATCTCTTCATGAAACCGAGTTTGATCCTAACCTAAAGGCAATTGCCCGTGCAGGTGCAGGAACCAATAACATTCCGATTGATCGTTGTTCTGAAAACGGTATCGTTGTTTTCAATACTCCCGGTGCTAATGCAAACGCAGTTATGGAGCTCGTTATCGCAGGTCTTCTTCTTTCTTCTCGTAAGATCGTTGCCGGTATTGAATGGGCAAAGACCTTAAAGGGCAACGGAGCAGAGGTTGGCAAGCTTGTTGAAAAAGGCAAGAGCGCTTTCACCGGCCCCGAAATCCTCGGCAAGAGCATTGGTATTATCGGTCTTGGCGCTATCGGCGTTTTAGTTGCTAATGCTGCCAATAAACTTGGCATGAAGGTTTATGGTTACGATCCGTATCTTTCTCTTAATTCCGCATGGCATCTTACCCAGAATGCTATCCATGCTTTAGATTTAAAGGAAATCTACGAGAAGTGCGACTACATTTCGGTTCATGTTCCGCTAACCAAGGATACCAAGGGCTTCATCAATAAGGATACTATCGCTTCCATGAAGGATGGCGTTCGCATTCTTAACTTTGCTCGTGGCGACCTTGTTAACAACGATGATATCAAGGCTGCTCTCGAGACCGGTAAGGTTGCTTCCTATGTAACCGACTTCCCCTCGGAGGATTTACTTGATGTTAATGGAATTATCGCAATTCCTCACCTCGGCGCATCTACTCCCGAGGCAGAAGAGAACTGCGCAGTTATGGCAGTTCGCGAGCTTTCCGATTATCTTGAGAACGGAAACATCACTAATTCCGTTAACCTTCCCGAGGCATTCATGCCCCGCAGCGCCGATATGCGTATCTGCGTTATCCATAAGAATGTTCCCAATATCCTTACCCGCATAACAAGTGCTGTTGCTGAAGGAAATGTTAATATCGAAAACATGATCAATAAATCCAGAGGCGATTATGCATATACTATGATCGATGCAGGTGCTGTTGATAAGCAGAAGGTTGAAGAAGTTATCTCTGCTATCGGCGATGATGTTATCCGCATCAGAATCATATAACGGAGGGATTTAGCAGTGCGTCAGAATTCGCATGTGCGCAAAAAGCACAGAAGATATTCTCCCGCACAGCGAGCTGTGATTTCTTTACTGATAGTTACGATAGTTTTATCTGTCGTAACTATCGTTTTATTGGTTGAAAACCATGGTCTTAAGGTTCAGCTCGCAGATAGGGGAGATGGTGTGGTATCCGACCCGCAAACCTCAAGCGATACAAATTCGAGCGATATAACAAGCTCCGAGCAAACACCCGCGGTTCCTGAGGAGGATAAGTGGATGTTGCGCCTTGTAAATTACGAAAACACTCTTCCGAGCAGCTTCTCGGTTGAAACCGGAAGAATCACCCCGGCATATGCTCGCGACCAGGGAATGAGCTTCGATGCCCGCGCAGTCGGCGATCTTAATGATATGCTTGCGGCGGCAGATAGAGATGGCGTTAATTTGCTCGTTATTTCTTGCTATAGAACCATAAGCTATCAGCAGGGTCTTTATGACCGTGAGGTGGACAAATGGAAGAAGCAGGGCTATAGCGAAGCAGATGCGAAGGCAAAAGCAGGAACTATCGTTGCCGTTCCCGGCACCAGCGACCATAACCTCGGTTTGGCTGTTGACCTCAATTCGGTTGAGGATTCCTTTGAGAACACAAGACAGTTCCAATGGTTACAAGAGCATGCCGCTGAATACGGATTTGTTATGCGCTATCCGAAGGACAAGCAGGATATAACCAAAATCATCTACGAGCCGTGGCATTATCGCTATGTTGGAAAAGAGCATGCAGCGAAAATGAACGAGCTTGATATGTGTCTTGAGGAATATGTTGAGTATTTAGGGCTCGAATTTTAAATTTCTCTTGACAAACCGAAAAAATGTGTTAAAATAGGACTTACAATAAAGCAGATACGGTATTCCGTTCTCACCCCGCGGGCTCGACTTACAGGGTTAATAAGTTTCCTTTTTAAAACTATGGACTTATTATGCGTGGACGGATTATGCCGTCCACGCTTTTGATTTATTTGGAGGTGTTTACCAATTAGCAGCAAAGAAATTGCCATCAACGAAGAAATCCGTTTCAAAGAGGTCAGAGTTATCGACTCCGACGGCTCTCAGCTCGGAATACTTCCGATGAAGGATGCTTTAAAAGCAGCATACGATAAGGATCTCGACCTTGTTAACATTGCTCCTACCGCTAACCCGCCCGTTTGCAAAATAATGGACTACGGTAAGTATCGTTTTGAGCAAGCCAAGCGCGAAAAGGAAGCCAAGAAGAATCAAAAGGTAGTAGAGATAAAAGAGATTCGCTTAGGTCTCAGCATCGATACTCATGATTTTGAAACAAAGGGCAACCAGGCTAAAAAGTTTTTAGCCGCAGGCAATAAGGTTAAGGTTTCTATCCGTTTCCGCGGTCGTGAAATGGGTCATCCCGAAATCGGTCTTGACAACATGAATCGCTTTGCAGAATACTGCTCGGAAAACTCGGTTGTTGAAAAGCCTGCTAAGATGGAGGGCAGAAACATGCTTATGTTCCTCGCTCCAAAGCCTACTAAATAGTGAATTTTAAAGGGAGGATTTAATAATGCCTAAGATTAAAACACACAGCGGTGCAAAAAAGCGTTTTAAGCTTACCAAGACCGGCAAGGTTAAGCGCGCACATGCTTACAAGTCACACATCCTTAACAAGAAAACTACCAAGCGCAAGAGAAATCTTCGCAAGACTGTGGTTGCGCACACAACAAATGTAGCAGCAGTCAAGAAAATGATTCCCTACAAGTAAAGG
Organism: Acutalibacteraceae bacterium; assembly: GCA_045659535.1. Taxonomy (GTDB): domain Bacteria; phylum Bacillota; class Clostridia; order Oscillospirales; family Acutalibacteraceae; genus SIG589. The sequence goes on along the minus strand of JAZOXC010000086.1, from coordinate 7,917 downwards.
GAAATTTAAGAGAATTAACGGAGGTTGCTGTAAATGGCACGAGTAAAAGGTGCGTTAGCCACACGCAAAAGAAGAAAAAAGACTTTAAAACTCGCTAAGGGTTATTTTGGCGCAAAGTCCAAGCTCTTTAGAACTGCTAAAGAAGCTGTTATGAAGTCGGGCAATTATGCCTATATCGGTCGTAGACTTAAGAAGCGCGATTTCCGTCGCCTTTGGATCACCAGAATTTCTGCGGCTGCAAAGCAGAATGGTATGAACTATTCTACTTTCATGAACGGTCTTAAGAAGGCCGGCGTTCAGTTAAACCGTAAGATGCTTGCTGAGCTGGCTGTAAATGATGCTGCCGGTTTTGCTACTCTTGCAGAAACTGCCAAGAAGGCTTTAAGCAAATAATGTTGTTTTTTCGCCCGAGGCATATATTTGCTCTCGGGCGGCATTTTTTTAAAACAGTTCGATTATCGGAGGAGTTTCGATGACCGATTTTTTAAAAATCACAAGCAGGGATAACTCCCTAATAAAGCTGGTTTCCCAGCTCAATAATTCTGGCCGTTCCCGAAAAGAGCACGGTCTTTTTGTCATTGAAGGATTGCGACTTTGTCGTGATGCGGCAGAAAACGGCTATAGTTTCACCCATCTTTTGGTTTCCGAAACCGCTGCTTCTAAATATGCGGAAGAGATCGAGCTATTATCTCGCAAGGCAGAAAAATGCTATCTTTTGTCTGATAATGTTTTTGAAAAAGCTTCGGATACTAAATCTCCACAGGGAATAATATGCCTTGGGAAACTTTGTGAAGACTCGAAAAAAATTAATAGTAAAGGTCGCTATATCGCCCTCGAGAATATTGCCGACCCATCAAATCTTGGCGCCGTTGCAAGAACTGCAGAAGCGCTTGGAATCGATGGCCTCATTATTTCTTCGGGTGGATGCGACCCATTTGCCCCCAAGTCGCTCAGAGCTTCTATGGGTGCTTTGTTGCGCTTGCCGGTAATTATCCCCGATGATTTTCTGGGCGAACTAAAAGCGAGCGGACTTTCGCTATATGCCTGCGTTGTATCGGGCGAGGCAAAATCGCTTACCGATGTTTCGTTTTCGGATGGTTCGGTAGCGCTTATCGGTAATGAGGCAAATGGTCTTACCGATGAAGCTATTGCAGTTTCCGAACCTATAACCATTAAAATGACCGGCAGAGCCGAATCGCTTAATGCTGCCGTTGCCGCTTCCATAGTTATGTGGGAGATGCAGAGGTAGTATTATGAAATACAGCATTTGGCTACAAGGTGTTTTGGGTTATGGATACGGAAAAACCGCAGCCATATTCGATCGATTTGGATCGGCTTTAGGTGTATATAATGCTTCGGATTCAGAACTGAAGAATTCGGGATTATTTACGCCATCTGCATATTCGAGAGCGCGGAATAAATCTCTCGAAAAGGCAGAGAATATTTTAAATTTTTGCCGCCGCGAGGGGATAGAAACAATCGCTTATGGCGATGTGAAATATCCCGAAACCTTGGCAAGAATTCCTGATTTTCCGCTTGTGATTTATTATAAAGGTCATTTTCCCGATTTCGAAAATGTTCCGACTGTTTGTATTGTGGGTCCGCGCAAGTGTTCGGATTTCGGCATTAAAGCAGCATTTTCGCTTTCATCCCGACTTTCTCGAGGCGGTATGATAGTTGTTAGCGGTGGTGCTTTAGGTGTTGATAGTGCCGCGCATAAGGGCGTTTTGTCCGAGGATGGTATTACCGCGCTTATCATGCCCTGCGGTTTCGGATGCGATTATCTGCGCGAAAACGAGTCTTTGCGCGAAGACATAATCAAACAAAACGGATGTATAATAACCGAATACCCTCCGGAATATCCTGTTAAGCAGGGAACATTCCAGGTTAGAAACCGATTAATGTCGGCGCTAACTTTGGGAACGGTTGTAATTGAAGCGGGGGAGCATAGCGGAGCGCTTATAACGGCTCGCCATGCACTTGAGCAGGGGAAGGATATATTTGTTATCCCCGGCAACCCAACGCTTCCGCAATATTTTGGTTCAAATAATCTTCTGCGGGATGGAGCCAAACCGCTTTTAACCGCAAAGGATGTTTTCTTTGAATATATGAGCGCATATGCTGATAAACTTGATATAGAAAAGGCATATAGTCGCCCAGACCCAAAACCTCAACCAAGAACTGAAAAACCGATTTCAAATCCCCAAAAACCTATTGAGGAAATCAATGTTTCTGCTTTGTCCGAGGTCGCCTTAGCTGTTTATAAGGCGGCGCCGAGCGAAGCCTTTTGTGTTGATGAGTTAAGCGTTTTTTGTGAATATGATGCAAGCGAACTAATGACCGCAATGACCGAGCTTGAACTTTTTGGTGCAATAAGGGCAGTTCCGGGCGGTCGTTATATTAGAGTCTAATAAGGAGTATGAAAATGTCAAAACTGGTTATTGTTGAGTCTCCCGGTAAGATTAAGAGTATAAAAAAATACCTTGGCCCGGGTTATGAAGTAATGGCTTCAGTAGGCCATGTAAGAGATTTACCGAAATCACGCTTGGGCATAGATGTTGAGCATGGATTTGCTCCGCAATATATGAATATGTCGGATAAAAAGGAACTCATAAAGTCCCTTAAAGCCGCAGCTGCCGAGAGTGAAATGGTTTATCTCGCAACCGACCCTGACCGCGAAGGAGAAGCAATTTCTTGGCATTTAGCACAGATTTTATCGCTCGATATGAATGATGAAAACCGTGTCGCCTTTAATGAAATAACCGAAACCGGCGTTAAAGCAGGAATGAGCAAGCCGCGAAAGATAAATCTCGATTTGGTTGATTCGCAGCAGGCTCGCCGCGTTCTCGATCGCTTGGTTGGTTATAAAATAAGTCCCTTCCTTTGGAAAAAGGTTAAGAGCGGTCTTTCCGCAGGTCGTGTTCAGTCTGTGGCTCTTCGCCTGATTGTTGACCGCGAGAAGGAAATCGAGGCCTTTAATCCGCAGGAATATTGGACCATCGATGCAAAACTGTTGAGCGGAAGAAAATCCTTTGCTGCATATCTTTACGGAACTGCAGCAGGCGATAAAATAGAGATTCCCTGCGCCGCAGATGCAGAGAAAATAGTTACCGAGCTTGATGGTGCCGAGTATGTTGTTAACAATGTAAAAATCGGCATCAGAAATAAGCAGCCCGCTCCTCCTTTCACTACCTCTACAATGCAGCAGGAGGCTTCGCGTAAGCTTGGCTTCGGCGGTCAGAGAACCATGAAGATCGCTCAGCAGCTTTATGAAGGTGTTGAAATTCCCGGAATGGGCGTTACCGGTCTTATAACCTATATGCGAACCGACTCTCTCAGAATTTCCGAAGAGGCTCGTGCCGCTGCAGGTATGTATATTGTTTCGCGCTTTGGCGATAAGTATCTTCCTAAAAAGCCGCGCTACTTTAAGACCAAGGCGGGCGCACAGGATGCCCACGAAGCAATTCGCCCGACCAATGTAAATCTCGATCCCGAGCAGATAAAGGATTCGCTCTCTGCAGAGCAGTATAAGCTTTATAAGCTCATTTGGGAGCGCTTTGTTGCAAGTCTTATGTCCGCTTGTGTTCAGGATACCGTTGCGGTTGATATCTTAGCCGGTAACTATATGTTTAAAGCCAGCGGATATAGTGTTAAATTTGATGGTTATACCGTTCTTTATGAAGAGGGCAAGGATGATAAAGATGAAGAGGAGGTCGGCGGACTTCTTCCTCCGATGAACGAGGGAGAGAGCTTAAAGCTCAAGTCTCTTGACTCCAATCAGCACTTTACTCAGCCTCCCCAGCGCTTTACAGAGCCTACCCTTATTAAGGCTTTGGAAGAAAACGGAATCGGCAGACCTTCAACCTATGCTCCTATTATCGCGAACATTTCCAATCGCGAGTATATTGAGCGCGAAAAGAAATCCTTAAAACCGACCGCTCTTGGCGTTGTTGTTACCGATCTTATGAAGGACCATTTCAAAAAGATTGTTGATATTAAGTTCACAGCAGGAATGGAAACCAACCTTGATAAGATTGAAATTGGCTCGCTTAACTGGACCGATGTTTTATCCGATTTCTACGGTGATTTCGAAATTCTTCTTAAAAAGGCGGAACAGAGTATGGATGGCGTTCGTGTTAAGGTTCCCGCAGTTGAGTCTGAGGTTATCTGCGATAAGTGCGGCAGAAAAATGGTTGTAAAGAGCAGTCGTTTCGGCAAATTCTTGGCTTGCCCCGGTTATCCCGAGTGCAAGAATACCAAGCCTATGCCCGAGGATGAAATCAAGCAGCCCTGCCCGAAATGCGGAGCAAAACTTGTTAAGAGAGTAAAACGCGGAACCAATAAGGCATTCTATGGCTGCAGCAATTATCCCACCTGTGATTTTGCCGCTCCCGGAATACCTACCGGCGATGTATGCTCCGAATGCGGAGGATACATTCTTAAGGGCTTCAAGGGCAGAAAATATTGTATGAATGCCGATTGTCCCTCGAGAAAGAAAAAAGATAATGAATAAAATTAATGTTTTAGGTGCAGGCCTTGCAGGTTGCGAGGCCGCACTTCAAATAGCATCTCGCGGTATTTATGTTGACCTTTATGAGATGAAACCCATAAAGCGCTCTCCCGCACACAGCTCCGATGATTTCGCGGAACTCGTTTGCTCGAATTCCTTAAAAGCCGAAAGAACCGATTCTGCAGCAGGACTTCTTAAAACCGAGATGCGCCGTTTTTCATCGGTATGCATGGAAGCAGCAGATACCTGCCGTGTTCCCGCAGGAGGCGCCTTGGCGGTTGATCGCGAGCTTTTCTCGGCATACATAACCGAGAAAATAAAAAGCAATCCCTTTATCAATGTGATAGAAGAGGTTGTAAACGAGATTCCCGATGGTGTAACTGTTGTTGCAACAGGACCTTTGACCGATGATGCGTTAGCCGAGAACATTAAAACTCGACTTTGCAGTGAGCATTTGAGCTTTTTTGATGCCGCGGCGCCTATAATTTCGGCGGATAGCGTTGATATGAGTATAGCATTTCCTGCATCCAGATATGATAAAGGTGATGCGGATTATATCAATTGCCCGATGAATAAGGAAGAGTATGAGCGTTTTCATAGCGAACTTGTTTCGGCCGAAATAGCTCCGCTTAAAAGTTTTGATAAACCCTTTACGGTTTATGAAGGCTGTATGCCCATTGAGGTTTTGGCAAAAAGGGGAGAGGATTCGATTCGTTTCGGTCCGCTAAAGCCGGTTGGTCTGCGTGATCCGCGAACAGGACATCGCCCTTGGGCGGTTGTTCAGCTTCGCAAGGAAAATGCAGAGGGAACAATGCTTAATATCGTTGGTTTCCAAACCAATTTAAAATTCCCCGAGCAAAAAAGGGTGTTTTCGATGATCCCGGGACTTGCGAACGCAGAGTTCTTGCGTTATGGCGTAATGCATCGCAATACCTTTATCGATTCACCCCGATTACTTTCTAAAAAAATGTCGCTTAAGGCTGATGAAAAAATATTCTTCGCAGGTCAAATAACCGGTGTTGAAGGATATATGGAATCGGCCGCAAGCGGAATAATCGCGGGATATAATGCTGCGGCATTTCTCGAAGGTCGCGATCCGATTATACTTCCCGATTATACAATGATAGGCGCCCTTATTTCTTATATTACCGATGAGTCGGTAACCGATTTTCAGCCTATGGGCGCGAATTTTGGCGTTTTACCGCCGCTTTCGGAGAAAATAAGGGATAAACGTGAGCGCTATGCCGCTTTGTCGGCAAGGTCGCTTGAATGGTTCGACCTTAATATTAAGGAGAAATAAAATGAAAATAGCTATTGATGCTTTCGGCGGCGATAATGCTCCGCTCGAAATAATAAAAGGTGCGCGCCTTGGCGCCGATGAATATGGCGTAACTCCTGTTCTTGTCGGTAATGAGGAAATAATAAAAAAGTGCGCCGAGGATAATGCTATCTCTTTGGAGGGAATGGAAATCGTTCATGCTCCCGATGTTATCTCGATGCATGATGAACCAACCTCGATTCTCAAGGCAAAAAAAGATTGTTCGATGGCTGTTGCTTTCCGCCTTCTTGCTGATGGTGAAGCAGATGCCTTTGTTTCGGCAGGCAGCACAGGAGCCGTTGTTGTTGGCGGAACCTTAATTGCTAAGCGCATTAAGGGTATCAAGCGTGTTGCTCTCGCAAGCATGATTCCGGGACTTCGAGATTCCTTCCTTATGCTCGATATCGGCGCTAATGCCGAAACCCGCCCCGAGATGCTTGCTCAGTATGGCCTTATGGCAAGCGTATATCTCGAAAAGGTTGAAGGCAGACCCAACCCGACCATCGGTCTTCTCAATATAGGAACCGAAGAAACAAAGGGAGATCCGCTCCGCCTCGAGGCATACGAGCTTTTAAAGAATGCTCCCATTAATTTCATCGGCAATATTGAATCCCGCGAAATAATGAAGGGCGAATGTGATGCTGTTATAACCGATGGTTTCACAGGAAATATTGCCCTTAAACTTATCGAGGGTGTAACATCATCTTTCTTTAAACTTCTTAAGGGAGTTTTCTATAAAAATATCATTAGTAAGCTTGCCGCTTTAACTCTAAAGAGCGGACTCAAAGAGGTTAAGGGCAAAGCCGACTATGAAGAGGTTGGCGGAGCCCCGCTTCTTGGCTGCTCAAAGCCGGTTATTAAGGCTCATGGCAGCTCTAAGGCTATGGCAATTAAAAATGCTATTCACCAGGCCGCTATTTTCACCGAAAAAGATGTAATAGGACAGATAAGCGAAGGCCTTAGTAAAATGTAAGGGGAATACCTATGCAGGCATTGGAAAATAAAATTGGATATAGTTTTAAGGATAAGTCTTTGCTCCGTTTGGCATTGACTCATTCTTCCTATGCCAACGAAAAGGGCAATCCCGCAAACTGCAACGAGCGTCTTGAATTTTTGGGCGATTCGGTTTTATCAATTATTGTTTCCGAATATATTTTCGCGAATTATAAGGATTGTCTTGAAGGCGATTTAACTAAACTTCGCGCATCTCTTGTTTGCGAAAAGTCGCTTTGTGAATTTTCGCGTGAACTTGGAATCGGAAACCATATGCTTCTTGGAAAAGGCGAAGAGCAAAATGGCGGAAGAGACCGTTCATCCATTCTTGCCGATGCTTTTGAGGCTGTTTTGGCTGCTATATATCTTGACGCAGGCATGGAAGAGGCTCGCAGGCATGTTCTTCGTTTTGTAACAGAGGAACTTAAAAACCAAAAGGTTGAAGGCTTCCGCGATTACAAAACAACCTTGCAAGAGGTTATTCAGCGCAATCGCGAGGAGCAACTTACCTATGTCTTGGCCGATGAGAGCGGTCCCGACCATAATAAGAGCTTTACGGTCGAGGTTAGACTCAACTCTAATGTTATCGGAAAAGGCGAGGGCAGGAGTAAAAAACAAGCAGAGCAAATGGCTGCAAAGCAGGCGCTTTTGCTTATGGGTATTGATGAATGAGTCAAAAACATTCAAATATTTCTATTTTTGTTCCGCATCTCGGTTGCCCCAATAAATGCAGCTTTTGCAATCAGCATTTTATAGCTCGAACCGAAAAGGTTCCTACTGCCGAGGATGTTTATGCTGCCGTTGAGGTAGCAAAGCATAGCAAAAAATATAATGCTAAAACAACCGAAATTGCCTTTTTTGGCGGCAGTTTTACCGCTATTGAAAGAAATATAATGATTCCGCTTTTAACCGCGGCGGCGTCCTTTGTTGATAAGGGAGATGTAGCGGGAATTCGTATTTCAACCCGTCCCGATGCGATAGATGAGCCAATTCTCGATTTACTTAAATCCTTTGGTGTAACAACTATCGAGCTTGGTGCACAGAGCATGAACGATGAGGTGTTAAAGAAAAATGAGCGCGGGCATACGGCAGATGA
>JAZOXC010000085.1:0-30935 GCA_045659535.1 Acutalibacteraceae bacterium | reverse complement strand
TTATTTCAATATTCACAGCAAAACTCCGTTTTTAAGGTTTTTATCAATATGCAAGCATAGTTAATAGATATTCAAGGAACTCTGCCGGTATGCCTGCAGCTTCGAGGCGCTCGATTACGGTGCTAAAATCAACCTCGGTATAAAGGTTTTCTATATCCTCATATTCGGTGGGGATATTTATATCAACTGCGGCGGTTTCGGTTGCCGAAAAGCTTATGCTCAATATCGAATCATCATAATCGGAGGCTGAAACGATAGATAGGGTTATTTTGCTATCCTTATCATATGCTCCGCTACTATCGATTCGCAGAGCCTTTCCGCTAAGCTGAATGGGAATTTCGCTTTCAAGCTCGCGAAGGAGCTGTGCGCTCGGAACGATAACAAAAGTTCCGCCGTTTTCGGAGCAATCAATCATCTCGATATATTCAATCGAGCGGGTATAAACTGCGGGTAGATAGGGATGGGCTAAATCGAAGGTTATCTTTCCGGTTATTTTTCCATCCTTTTCGGTTCCGAGAGCGGTTACAGAGATAGTATCTCCCGCATAGGTTAGCGAAAGCTCGGCGCCGATTTGGTTGCCGTTCTGTGCTTCACCGATAAAGATTTTTTCGCCCGAGGGGAAGGTAGCATCGATGGCCAGGATATTATAATCGGAATCGACCCAGGTGTTGAGGGTTAGGATGGGTTCATCGGACTCGCCTATGCTCTCTACCATTTCGATGGCGGAATCCAAAACATCTTTATATGCCTCATAGATGGTATCTCCGGTTATGAACATTGCGGAGGCTCCCATAAGGGTTTTAAGCTCGGAGATGGTATCATAGATATAGTTTTTTATTTCATCATGGTCGCGAAGCTCCTCGAGACCCGCTACTGCCATTTCGGCAATAACCTTGCTTGTTATATCGGCTTTTAGACATTTTGCGGTTTGGGAAACACCATTTGCAACAAACTCGGTTTTAAGGCTTTCTACTCCGCTCATGGCATCGAGCGCCTCGGTTACAACATCCTCGACAACCGAGCTCATCATGTCACTGCTCGGTAAAAGCTCGAGGATTTTTTGCTCGATAGCGGATGAATCCATTCCAAACATCGAAAGATAATCGGTAAAATCATTGGATGTTGGTGCTATGTTATAGTCTACCTCTTCGAAATAATAGTCATCCTCGTAGTCATAGTCATAGTCATAGTCATAGTCGTAGTCATAATCATAATCATAGTCGTAGTCTTCTTCATAGGCGAAGCCTTTTTGACCAAAGAAGCTATCGCAAAGGCCGGGGAAAGCAACCGCCATTTCGCCTGTTTCGGCATCGAGATAAATGTCGATAACTATTATCTCGGTTTCGCCGATTTTTGCGATTAGGTAACAATGCTCTTTTGTTCCGTTTGTTTGCAGCTTATAATCGATTTCCATATTCTCGATATCGGAAAAATCAAAGCCAAACACACTCTTTAGAACCTCGGCGGAGGCGCTGAGGTTCATTTTTCCCTCGAGGCTCATTGGCTCGCCATAGGTAGAAGATGCCTCCTCTATAACCTCGAAAACATCGCCAACAAGTCCGCTCGCTGCCTTGGCATAGGTATACTGAAGCTGGCGCTCGGGCGAGGAATGATCAATGATAAAGAGCTCGATTTTATCCCAAAATATTGCGGTCGCACCGCCAAGCGCTATTAAAACAGCGAGAATAACGGCAAGGATTTTTAGTCCCTTGCGGCTTTTCTTCGGTTTTAGGTCGGCGGGCAGATCCTCCTCTATCGGGAGGGCGGGTTCAACGAGCTCGGTCTCGGCTGCGGATTCGGTTTCGGTTATAACCTCTTCTACCTCTTCGGTTTGGGGGATTAGTTCCTCGTTTGCGGTTCCGCAAGCGGGACAAAAGCGCTCGGTTTCGGCTATTTCGGTGCCACAATTTTTGCAGATCATAAGAGTTTCCTCCTTATAGGTTAGATTTAAAGAGCGGAGAGAATTTCCATATCCTCATCGGATATTATGAAATCAACCGCGGCATCCTCTATCATATATTCCTTATGGGTAGTTTTCGGAAGCGGCAGAGTTCCCTTCTGCCAATCGAAACGAATTCCAAGCTGCGGAACCGAAACACCATATTTTGACGCTATTTCAGCGACCTTTTCGTTTTCGGGAAGGCGACCGGTTGCATTGGGGGAATATGCCTCGACAAGGATATTCTTATCATTGCAATATTTTATAAGCTCCTCGGGGAAGCAGCCGATATGAACCCTGATTTGGTTAACATGGGGCACAATTTCGCTGCCGCGAAGGAGGTTTTCGATATCATCAATTTGGAAATTGGAAACACCTATCGAGCGGCATTTGCCCTCGCGGTAGAGCTCCTCCATCATTTTCCAAACGGCTAAATTCTCATCGAAATAGCGATATTTTCCATCGCGCATTTCCTCCCAAGGGCGGGGCGCATGGATAAGGAGCAAATCAACATAATCGGTTTTAAGGCGGGAAAGCGAGCGATAGAATTCCTCTTTTGCTTCCTCTGCATTCTTTATTGATGCAGGGATTTTGGTTGTTAGGAATATTTTATCGCGCGGAAGAGCGGTCTCGCACAGCGCATCGCCAACACCCTCCTCGTTGCCATAAACAACGGCGGTATCAACATGGGTGAAGCCAACCTCGATAGCATCGAGCACGGCGCGTTTTGCAATTTCGTTCGGAATCTGCCATGTTCCGAATCCGAGGGCGGGAATCTCAACTCCGTTTGCGAGGGTTAGATTGGTTTTTAGTAGCATAGCTTTACCTCCTATAGTTTTATGCGATTATTTTTAAGCTCGCTATAGAGCATTTTTGCAATATAATGTGCGTTCGCTTCGGCTTCCCCTTTGGCGTTTCCCAAAACTGCAACGGCTATTTTACGCTTTTTATTGAGAATTACCGAGGTGCGGAAGGTTCCTACTCCTCCAACATGCCAAAGCTGGTTTGATTTTTGATAGGTATGCCAACCGATACACATCATATGATTATCCTTTTTTAGTTTTGATTGTTCACATATGGTATGGGCGGTTTGGATATATGGTTCTTCACTCTCGATCTGCGTTGCGAGATACGAAAGCACATCGCAGATATTGCTTACAAGCCCGCCGCTTGCGATATATGGGTTTTCACTTTTCCAAACCCAAAAAGGGAGCAGCCTTTTTCCACGCACGGCGGGAGGATTACGGTATGCGACCGGCGGCTCGATATAGGTTTCTTTTAGACCTAAATCGGACCGCAAAAATTCTTCGAGCAGCGAAGCGAAGGGTTTATCTTCAACATTTTCGGCTACAGCAGCGAGAATGGCAGAGGCGAAATCGGAATATCCGTATTTAACCTTTGGAGCTTTAAAACGGCGCCTCTCAAGACTTTTAATAACCGTTTTTAGGTTACAGTTTGCATAGGGGTTTTTTCGCTGATAGCCATGAAGCGCAAGGGACGGCAGGGTTATCTCTATTGGGGTTAAATGATGATAGCCTGCGGTATGGGTTAGGAGTTGATAGATGGTTGGATATTTGCCGCTTTGAAGCGGAAGATAGTTATCAACCGTTTTATCAAGTTCTATTTTGCCGCTCTGCTCGAGTTTTAAGATAAGATGGGCGGTTATGGTTTTGGTTATAGAACCGATATCATAAAGAAGCTCCTCACCACCAAAGGTATAGCTTTTTCCATTTACATAAATACCTATTGTCAGCCTATTATGCTCCGACATAGCGAGATATTTATTTATCTTTTCCGCCACCTTTGGGCGAAGTATATTAAGATTTACGGAAATAAGCTCCATACTCTTTGCCTCTTTTTTAAAACAAACTAACGGCTTAAAAGTGCAACTGTTTCAACATGAGAAGTTCGCGGGAATAGGTCGGCAGGTGTTGCCGACTGCGGTTTATAGCCATAGGAATTAAGTATTTTAAGGTCGCGGGCAAGGGTTGCGGGATCGCAGGAGACATAAACGATTCGCTCGGGGCAGAAATCATTTGCGATTATCGAAAGCAGCGCTTCATCGCAGCCCTTTCGGGGAGGATCAACAATAACTACATCGGCCGCTACTCCCTCATCGCGGAGTTTTGCGGCGGCGCCTGCAGCATCATCGCATATGAATCGGGCATTTTCGATGCCGTTTGCCTTTGCATTAAAGATGGCATCCTCAACCGCCTGCGGCACTATCTCGACACCAATAACACTCTTTGCTCTTTTTGCCATGCTAAGGCCTATTGCACCGGTTCCGCAATAAAGATCAATAACCGTTTTGCCCTCGGGGGCGGCAAAATCGGCTGCGGCGCTATATAGCTTTTCGGCCATATCATGGTTTACCTGCGCGAATGATAGCGGCGAAACGCGAAGCTTTACACCGCAGAGCTCATCGGTTATATAGGGTTTGCCATATAGAGTTTTTAGGCGGTCGCCTAAAATAACATTGGTTTTCTTTCGGTTTATATTTATGCAAACACCCGCAAGTTTATCGCCGAGCATATCAGATAAAAGGGATATGAGCGGCTCTTTATGCGGCAGGGTTTCGCCGTTTATTACGATGGTTATGAGAATATCGCCGCTTTTTGCCGAGCGAATATAGAGATGGCGAATCAGACCCTCGCCGGTTTCCTCGCTATATATGCTAACCGAAAACTGCTTTATCCAAAATTCGAATGCGCGGGAGATATCCGAGAAAACGGGCGGCTGCAGGCGGCAATCGGTTATAGGAATAATTCTATGACTGCGCGCTGCGAAAAATCCGATACGACCCTCGGGGCTTATGGGATACTGCGCTTTGTTTCGGTAGCCGTTAGCCTCATCGAAGAGGATGGGGTTTAGCGGAATATCGAGCCCGCCTATGCGCTCGAGCGCATTCCGAACGATTGCGGATTTAACCCTTTTTTCTTCGCCATAATCGATATGGCGGAAAACGCAACCGCCACACATACGGTAGCAATCGCAATCGGGTTCGATGCGGGATTCGCCCGGTTTTATAACCTCTAAAAGCTTGCCATAGGCATAGTTTTTTTGGATTTTAACTATTTTTACTACTGCCTCATCGCCAACCGCGGTTCTTGGAACGAAAACCGCCATGCCCTCATGGCGACCAATGCCGTTTCCCTCGCCGGTTATATCGGTTATAAGGAGTTTGATATCCTCGTTTTTTTGCATTTTTGCCTCTTTTCCAAAAAGACCCTTGCACCGTGGTACAAAGGTCTTCTGTAATTTTTATTGATATGTGTTGCGCTCGATTTGCTGTTCATCTAAATGGTGCTCGAGCTCTTCATTTACATCGCGGGAATCATAGGTGCTCTTATAAACATCATAGGTTCCGACCTTTTCGCCGACCTTGATATAAACCTGGTCCTTATTAAGCCAGGTAACCATGGCGCTGTTTGCTCCAACCTCCCAATAGAAATTGCGAACACTTCCATCGGAAAGCACCGCCTCGCAGCGAATTGCATCGCCGAGCGGATTTTCGATTAGATATACATTAACACTCTCGGTTCCGTAGTTCGAGGGGTATTCGGCTACAAGTTCGCCCTTTGGTATATCATTGATAGAATAAAAGAAGGTATCCGATGCCATACAAACCATATTGAACGCCATGACAAGCATTGCAAGAGCGGTTAGGATTGTTAATATTCTTTTTGATTTCATTTTAGTTCGCTTCCTTTCGGCAAGGCATTTAAAATTTACTTCTGTATTCGGGGAATTCGGTTTCCATGCTGAGTTTGGCGCCTTTATTATAATAATAAATCGCATATCGGCAATGAACTATATATCCCATTAAAAAATACGGAACTGTATATATCATTGTTACTCCAAAAGCGGAAAGCAAAATCCACCCTATCATACCGATAACAAAAACAATATAGGAGCCTGCGGTTTTTCGGCTGATGCTTTTTGAGAGCAATAAAATATCGCGGGGCTCTAAATCCTCGCAGCCTATAAACAAAAACGGCGAGATATAATATCGGGCGGAAAGGATAATAAAAAAGATAAATCCAAGAACCCAAAAGGTTGCCGATAAAAACATCAGATACATTTGGGTTGTTTCGGTGAAAATTCGCTCGGATAGATACAAAGCTCTATTTATCGCGAGATAGGGAAAGAAGGAAAAAATAGCGGTTATAAAAAGGCGCGCACCGAGCATTAGCGAAAACTGAACACTTTTTATAAGCTTTCCCATATCGGAGAAATAATAAAAGAAAAGGGAGATATTATTATCGCCTTCGCCCGCCGCTATTCGAATATAGCGCAGTATTCCGAGCGCGAGCGGAGCAAAAACAAACACTAAATACAAAGCAATGAAAAATGCCGCCGCAACAAGCGCATCGGGCATAAGCGATAGGATAATATCTACTACATAAACACAGATAAATGCCGATGACAGGAGCAAAAATGTTGCGGTTATGAGTTGGGGCCATAAACCGCGAAGCAAAACCCTTGCGGTATTTTTAACGGCCGCGTTTCCCGGCATTTGCTCACTCCCTTTCATCTGCTACACTATCATTATATCAAATTATCTATTAAAATCAATCAATATATTATTAATATTACGCCTTTTCGAGCTTTGCAAAGTTTGCCATAAGCTTTTTGGTTCCAACCTTATCGAAGGCAACCTCGATTAGGGTATCGTTGCCCATGGGAGTTATGGATAAAACCATGCCCTCGCCAAAGGTTTTATGGCGAACTCTATCACCCGCTATAAAATCAACCTTTATCTGCTCGGGTTTTTTGGGCGCGGGCGGATTATAGGTCTTTTTAGGAGCGGAGGAGCCATTGGCAAAATCATTATCGAAATCGCGGAAGGAACTGCTTCTGCCACCGAATCCGCCCGAATAACCTCCGGAATAACCGCCCGAATATCCGCTCGAGAAACTCGATAAACCGCGAGCTTTGCTTACATTGCAGTATTCCTTTGGGATTTCGGTTAGGAATCGGGATTCCTGATTTCTGGTTGTTGAGCCATAGAGCATACGGCTCGCAGCATTGGTTATAAAAAGCTTTTTGCGGGCGCGGGTTATGCCAACATAGGCTAATCGGCGCTCCTCCTCGATTTCGGCATCGCCACCGAAAACCGACTGATTTCCGGGGAATATGCCCTCCTCAAGTCCGATAAGGTAAACTCGGTTAAACTCAAGTCCCTTTGCGGAATGCAGGGTCATTAAAATAACGGTATCTGCGCCCGAATCATAGTTATCTATATCGCTAAGCAGCGCAACATCCTCGAGGTAGCTCGAAAGGGTTACAATCTCATTTTCCTGCTCATACTGCATGATGCCGGTTGAAAGTTCCTTTAGGTTCTCTACCCTTTCGGCGGCCTCTTCGCCCTGCGCTTTTAGGGCTGCCATATAGCCTGTTTTTTCGATAACCTCGGCAAGCAGGTCGCTAAGGCGGAGATTTTCGGCCGATTCGCGAAGCGCATCGATCATATCGGCAAACTCCGAAAGCTTCTGCGCCGAGCGGGAAAGCGCCGGATAGTTTGCGGCATTGCGAACTATTTGATAGAAGGCTACCCCTTCGATTTCGGCGATGGCAGCGATATTGTTCATTGTTGTTGCGCCGAGACCTCTTGCGGGTTCGTTTATGATTCGCATCAAACGAAGATTATCTGCAGGGTTATTTATAAGATGAAGGTATGCGATGATATCCTTTATTTCCTTACGCTCATAGAATCGCATACCGCCGATAACGCGATAAGGAATACCGCTTCGAACAAAGGCATTTTCGACCGAGCGGGATTGAGCATTGGTTCGATATAAAACCGCGCTATCCGAAAAGCGACCGCCCGCCGAAACATTATTGAGGATCGAATCGGCAACATATCTTGCCTCGCCGCGATCATCCTCGGCGGTATAAACATCGATTTTCTCGCCATTCCCTGCGGCGGTCCAAAGGGTTTTGCCTTTACGGCCTTTATTATTGGCGATAACCGCGTTTGCGGCATCGAGGATGGTTCCTGTTGAGCGGTAATTTTGCTCTAATCGGATAACCTCTGCGTCATCATAGCGAAGCTCGAAGCTTAAGATATTTTCGATGGTTGCGCCGCGGAAACGATAGATACTTTGATCATCATCACCTACAACGCAGATATTTTTATACCCATCGGCAAGCAAGCGGCAAAGAACATACTGGGCATGGTTGGTATCTTGATACTCATCGACCATTATGTATCTGAACTTTGCGTTATAAAACTCCTTGATATCGGGGTTTTCATCAAGCAGCTTAACGGTATTGAAAATCATATCATCAAAGTCCATCGCGTTGGCTTTATAGAGCTTATCTTGATAGGCTTCATAGATTTTTGCCAGCTGCTGCATTCTGAAATCGCTGCCCGCGGTTGAAGCGAACTCCTCGGGGCTCAACAGCTCGTCCTTTGCGCTGCTTATGGCAGAAAGGGCAGATTTTATGGGTATCATTTTTTCATCGATGCGCAGCTCTTTTAGGGTTTCTTTCATAACCTTTTTGCAGTCATCGGTGTCGTATATCGTATAGTGCGAGGTGTAGCCGAGGCGCTCGGCATCGCGGCGAAGCATCTTTCCGCAAACCGAATGGAAGGTTCCCGCCCAAACATCATTGCCATCCTCGCCGAGTTTTTTTATTATTCGCTCCTTAAGCTCGCCTGCCGCCTTGTTGGTGAAGGTTATGGCAAGAATTTCCCATGGGCGGGGCGCGTTTAGCGAAAAGGCGGAGGGCAGATAATCGCTTTTGCCCGCAAGATAATCCTCGCCCGCTAAAACATCCGCCTCACTAACATAGGGCGGAACAACATCGGAGCCATAGGCCGAGCCGAATTTCATTATGCAGGCGATTCGGTTTACAAGAACGGTAGTTTTTCCGCTACCTGCCCCCGCAAGGACCAAAAGAGGACCTTCGGTTGTTGTAACGGCACTAAGCTGCATATCGTTCATATGACCGAAATCTTTTTTTATTATATTGTCTCTGAGCTTACAAAACTCGGCTTTATTTATCATATCAAGACTCCTATAAAGTTCTGAAACCATTATACTATATTATGAATTTTATATCAATTACAAATTAGACTTGAATTAAAGATATTTTTCACTTATAATAAGGTGATGTGAGGTGTTTTTTAAATGCAAAAGACTGAAATTGTTAGATTACATGGCGATATTAAACAGTTCGCCGGAAAAAGCATTACCGTCTGCGGATGGGTTAGAACTATTAGAGTTTCAAAGAGCATTGCTTTCCTCGAGCTCAATGACGGAAGCTCCTTTAAGGGTCTTCAGGTTATCTTAGAGGAAGACAAGCTTGCAAATTATAAGGAAATAACCTCTCAAAATGTTGGTGCTGCCGTTATTATTAAGGGCGTTGTTATCGAGACTCCCGAGATGCGCCAGCCCTTTGAGATGCACGCTGAGGAGGCTATGGTTGAGGGTGAATCCTCGCCCGAATATCCGCTTCAGAAAAAGCGTCATTCGCTTGAGTTTTTGCGCACCATTCAGCATCTGCGCCCCAGAACCAATACCTTCCTTGCGGCTTTCCGCGTTCGTTCTGCCTGCGCTTTTGCTATTCATAAGTTCTTTAATGAGCGCGGCTTTGTTTATGCTCATACCCCGCTTATCACCGGCAGCGATGCCGAGGGTGCGGGCGAGATGTTCCGCGTTACAACACTTGACCCCGAGAACCTTCCCTTAACCGAGGATGGCGCTATCGACTATTCGCAGGACTTTTTCTGCAAGCCGACCTCGCTTACCGTTTCGGGTCAGCTCGAGGCTGAATGCATGGCTACCGCTTTTGGCAAGGTTTATACCTTTGGTCCTACATTCCGCGCAGAGAAATCCTATACCACCCGCCATGCCGCAGAGTTTTGGATGATTGAACCCGAGTTTGCTTTTGCTGACCTCGCTGATGATATGCAGCTTGCAGAGGATATGCTTAAATCGGTTTTCTCTTATCTTCTTGAAAACTGCAAGACCGAGCTCGAATTCTTTGAGGCTCATTTTGATAGCGGCCTTACCGAGCGCCTTCGCAAGATTGTTGATTCCGAGTTTGCCCATGTTACCTATACCGAGGCTATCGAAATCCTCGAGAAGGCAAAGGATGAGTTCTCCTATCCGGTTTACTGGGGTTGCGACCTCCAGACCGAGCACGAGCGCTATTTAACCGAGCAGGTTTATGGCAAGCCTCTCTTTGTTACCGATTATCCGAAGGAGATCAAGGCTTTCTATATGAGAGCAAACGATGATGGCAAGACCGTTGCCGCTATGGACCTTTTGGTTCCCGGTATCGGCGAGATAATTGGCGGAAGCCAGCGCGAGGAGCGCCTTGAGCTGCTAACCGAACGCATCCGCGAGCTTGGACTCGAGGAAGAGCAGTATAGCTGGTATCTCGATCTTCGCCGCTTTGGTTCCTGCCGCCATGCAGGTTTCGGACTTGGCTTCGAGCGCCTTGTTATGTATGTTACCGGAATTGGAAACATCCGCGATGTTCTTCCCTTCCCGAGAACTACCGGTTCTGCTGAATTCTAAAAATAAAAAGACCACGGAGCTTTCCGTGGTCTTTATTTTTTATCCGCGACCTGCGCCGCCTCCGCCAAAGCTTCCGCCGCCTCCGCCGAAGCCACCGCCGCCAAAGCCGCCCGGTCCGCGCGGACCAAAGCCGCCAAACGGCATAAAGCTACGAGAGCCGAGGAACATGATCGGCCACAGAGGCATTCTTCTGCCCATACCCATTCCCATGGGACCCGGCTGAACTCTGCGACCTGCAGAGAACATAAAGCCGAACACAAGAGCAAAGAGGATGAACATAACTATTAAAATAGCTATCGCACTTGCAGTTCCGATTTTGCCCGAGGACATGCCGCCCGCTGCGGTATTTCTAAACTCCTCGAAGGATTGATCCTTGAAATCAGCGCCGCCAACATTAGATTCTTTTACGAGCGCTACAAGGGCATTAAAGCAGTTTAAAACGCCTTTATCATAGTTTTTTGCAGCGAAATCGGGCTCTAAAACGGTATCGAGCAGGGTTTTTATATCGCCTACCTTGGAATTAAAGCCGTTTCCTGTTGCAACATAATAGTTATCGGCGCCAACACTTAAAAGCAGCACCATACCATTATTATATTTGCTTGAGCCGATACCCCAATCGTTGCCTATTTCGGCGGCATAATCGGCGATATCTTTGCCCTCGGTATAATCAACCGTTACAACAACGATTTCGGCGCCATATTCCTTTCGGATGGTTTGATTTGCAACCAAAATAAGCGCCTCGGTTTCCTCGCTTAGGATACCCGCAAAATCGGCGGCATAGAATCCAACCTCGGTTTCGGGGGTTTCGGGAACGGCTGCCGATACCGATATAGCGAGACTAAACGACAGAACGGCAACAAGCAATATTGCCGATATTTTTTTAAACATTATTTTTCCTCCAAAATAGCCCTGAATTCAGGCAGCTCGGGCAATTTTATGATATCCGCAAAGAATTTTGCGGGATAGGTTTTCATGGTTTTATTATAGTCTTGGGCTTTTTCGTTATAAGAATCTTTATAAACAACGCGCCAATCAGATACAAGTTGAGCTTTAATTGCAACAACCCGTGCCGCATCCTCTTCGGTTAGGATTTTATCGCCTAACTTTTCGCAGAGCAGGAGAGCATCGGCTACCACCTCGGGGATGGTTGCATCGAGGGTATCGCTATCGGCGAGCGGAATCGATATTTTTAGCTTTTTCTGAAGCGATAGGAGGGTTTCATCCTCGGGGATGGATTTTTTTGCGATTTCGGTTAGGGTTCCCGCAGATTCAACTATTCGGTCGCTCGATTCGCCCGCATAACCGCTTACAAACTCGCTTACTATCATTTTATAATAGGCTTTGGTTGAGCGAACTCCACCATAGAAAAGCGAGAAGACAATTATAAGGCAGAGAAAAACCTTTGCGTATTTTAGCGCCTTTTCGCCGCTTACCCTTCCCCTTTTGCCAAAGACTGCATCAACGGTTGTATGGCGGGGTTTGCAAACCTTTCGGAGTAGAAAGAACAGCGCACAACCGATGGCAATCGGGATTAGATAATGCCACCAAATATAAAGCGGGAAAATCATTGAATAAAAGAGGCTGAAAAATCCGGTTGCCACGAAGGGAGTAACCGATGGGGTTTCGATACCGCCAAAAGCCTCGGCTTTTTTATTTTTTCTCAATCGAGAACACCTCAATTCTTTAGTTTTAATTATACGGCAAAATGGCATTAAAATCAAGCCTACTTATTGTTGCACATGGGATAATTTTATTGTATAATAAAAACAGATATGTTGGCATGCGCCAACAAAAGCGGAGGTAGTTTATGAATTTCACACCAGTTGACAACCGCGGAACGGTTGAGGCTTTTTGCATAGTTAAATCCTGCGATAAGAAGGTTTCCTCAAAGGGAGATACCTATCTTGATATCACCCTTTCGGACAAGAGCGGAGAAATCAGCGCCAAGCTTTGGAGCTATTCCCCCACCGAGCATGGAGAATACGGCGCAGATGATCTTGTTAAGGTTCGCGGAACTTTATCGAAATATCAGGGCAACGACCAGCTGCGAATCGACCGCATCCGCCCCGTTTTGCCGAGCGATAATGTATCGATCGAGGATTTTGTTCAATCGGCTGAATACTCGGGCGAGCAGATGCTTTCGGAGCTCATCTCGATTGCAAACGGTTTTGAGGATAATACCATAAAGCAGCTGACACTCGCTCTGCTTGAGCGCAACCGCGAGGCCCTTCTTTTCTGGCCCGCCGCATATAAACTGCATCACGCGATTCGCGGAGGACTTTTGCTCCACACCCTATCGATAGTTCGCCTTTGCGAGAGAGTTTGCGAGATTTATCCAAATGTTGACCGCGAGCTGCTCATTGCGGGAGCCATGCTTCATGATATTGCAAAGACCAACGAGTTTGAGGTTTCGCAGACAGGAACCGCAACCGGCTATTCGGTTAAGGGAAATCTTATCGGTCATTTGGCCGAGGGCGCTATGATGATTCGCGAGACCGCAAGAGAGTTATCCCTTGATATGGAGACCTCGATGCTGCTCGAGCACATGGTTTTATCCCACCATGGCGATCCTGAATTCGGCGCTTGTCAGCGACCCGCATTTTTAGAGGCTATCCTGCTATCCCAGCTCGATATGCTCGATGCTACCGTTTTCGAGGTTAACGATGCAACCGCAAAGCTCGAAACAGGCGAATTCTCGGGCAGAATGTGGGCTCTTGATAACCGCAAGCTTTATAACCATAACCGCAAAAGCGGACATGATACCCTAAAACTTTTTTAAGGAGATAAAAATTATGAAAATCACAAAAGATATGTGTATTGGCGATGTTCTTGATATGGATACAGGCGCTGCTAAATATTTCTTCGAAATCGGCATGCATTGCCTTGGTTGCCCCTCGGCACGCGGCGAAAGCATCGAGGATGCCTGCGCTGTTCACGGAACCGATTGCGATGCCCTCGTTGCAAAGCTCAACGAGTATTTTTCGGATAAATAATGCCAACCATTAGTGAACGACTACTGAAAATCGCATCATTTATAAACAAGGGCGAGAGGGTTGCCGATATTGGAACCGACCATGCTTATCTGCCGATTTATCTGCGGCAAAGCGGTATTTCGCCCTTTGTTTTGGCATGCGATATAAAAGAAAAGCCCCTTTCGGTTGCAAAGAAAAATGTTCTTCTTTCTGAAACGGATGGCATTGATTTTATTCTTTGCGATGGGCTTTCGGGAGTTTCGCTATCCGAGGTTGATACCATTGTTATTGCGGGAATGGGCGGCGAGCTGATTTCCAATATTCTCGACTTTTCCGATATCAGAGGAAGCGGCAAGCATCTTATTCTCCAACCCATGAACTCGCCCGAGATACTGCGAGAGTTTTTATGCAAAAACGGGTTCACATTCTTAAATGAAGAAGCCATAATCGATACCGATAGGGTTTATACCATTATCGATGTTGTTGCGAGCGCGGAGAAGGCCGACCGCGATGAAGCCTTTTATTTTACGGGGCTTTTGGATGCGAAGAAAGAAACCGACCGACTTTATCTTGAAAAACAACTTGAGCGACTCTCCTCTTGCGCGAGTATGCTCGAGAAAACCGATAACAGCGAGCAATTTTTATATTATAAGAATGCCGCTCGTTATATTTCCGATTATATCGAGGTGTAAAAGGTATGCCGCTTGACGGTATTTTTTGCAAAAATTTATGCCGCGAGCTGAAAACCGCTGTTTCCTGCCGCGTTGATAAAATTTTCCAGCCATCCCGCGATGAGCTGGTTATTTTACTGCGCTCTGCGGGATTTCATAAGCGCCTGCTTATATCCGCAAAACCCGGTATGGCGCGCATGCATTTTACCGAAGTATCGCCCGAAAATCCCCCTTCGCCTCCCATGTTTTGCATGCTTCTTCGCAAGCATCTTTCGGGCGCGAAGCTGATTGATATTATCCAAAACGGCTACGACCGAGTTATAAGCCTTATTTTCTCAGCCACCGATGAGATGGGCGACCGCCGCAATCTCTCGCTTACTACCGAGCTTATCGGCAATGCCTCCAATATAATTCTTATAAATGATGATGGCAGAATTATTGATTCCTGCCGCCGCTCGGATATCGAAAGCGGAGCGCGACTGATTCAGCCGGGTGCAAAATATGAGCCGCCCGAAAGCCAGGATAAAATTCCGTCATCGGATGCGAACATAAAAGAAAAGCTGCTCGAAAGCGGTGCGAATCTATCCCTTGCGTTATCCGAAACGGTTTTAGGTCTCTCTCCCTTTACCGCAAGAGAGATTGCTGCGAAAATTTCGCCCGATGACTCGGCGGTAGATTCCCTTGACTCCAATCAATGGGATAAACTCACCGAGTTGCTTTTAAAGATAGACAGCGGAGAGGCTGCTGTTCCATATACCCTTTTTGAGGCAGGAGCGCCAAAGGCTTTTTCTTTTCTTGAAATTAGAAAAAGCGAAAACGAGACCTCGGTTAAATACGAAAGTTTCAGCGAACAGCTTGATTTGTTCTATGCGCAAAAATCAAATGCCGACCGCATTAAAAGCAGCGCGGACAATATTTTCAAGACCCTAAAGATTTTGCTTGAGCGAACCTCAAGAAAGCTGAATCTTCGCCGCGAAGAGCTAAAGAAATGCGAAAACAGAGAAACCTATCGCATTTATGGCGAGCTGATAAAGGCAAATATTTCGCTGATACCGCGAGGCTCTCGTGCCGCCAGGGTTCCCAATTATTATGATCCCGAACTTCGCGAGATAACCATTCCGCTAAACGAGGCGTTATCGCCCGCAGAGAATTCTGCCCGCTATTTTAAGGAATACAGAAAGCTATGCACCGCCGAAAATACGCTCCACGGACTTATTGATGACTGTATCGCAGAGGCAGAATACCTCGCATCGGTTAGCGATTCGCTGACCCGCGCGGCAACCGTTGCCGAGGTTTTAGAGATCCGCGATGAGCTTATTCGCGCAGGATATATCCGCGCCGATAAGGGCAAGCAGATAAAGAAAAAGGCACTTCCCTTTAAGGAATACATGACCGAAGAGGGTTTCCGCATTTTGGTTGGCAGAAACAACACCCAAAACGATCAATTAACCCTTAAAACCGCAAACAAAAGCGATATTTGGCTGCACACCAAGGATATTCACGGCTCGCATACTGTTATTATTTGTGAGGGCAAGACCCCGCCCGACAGCGTTATTGTTAAGGCGGCCGAGATAGCCGCTTTTAATTCGCAGGGCAAGGATGCCGCGAAGGTCCCCGTTGATTATACCTATATTAAGCATGTTAAAAAGCCTTCTGGAGGCAGATCGGGTATGGTTATATATACCAATCAAAATACCCTCTATGTTTCCCCGCAAGAATATTAAAAGAGCATTGAAAAATCAATGCTCTTTTCTTTTTTTACTATGTAGTATTTCGGCCGAAACAAAGAGGAAAACTCCGAGCAATAAAATCCGCTCGGCCAACAACGCAAGAAAACCTATATCGCGCTCGAGCTCGATGATGCTTTTGCTATCTTTAAGGCACAGCGCCATTATAAAACAAGCGACAAGAATCAAAGAACTCAATACCGATGAAATATATAGAAAAAACTTCCCCCATCGCGATTTCAAAACAAACACTCCTTTTTTTATTTTCTTATATATAACATTTTAACATATTTGTAAAGAAACGCGAAAAAAACTTTTTGGGTCTGTTTCCCGATTTTGGGATAAAATCTATGTTTTTCCCTTTTTTTCTCTGTTTTTCTCTTATTTTCAAAATGTGAAAGTTTTTGGAATTTTGTTGTTGACAAAGCATATATTGGGCTTTATAATAACACATAGTTAGTTGAACTATTTTCGGGTTTGGTGTATTATTATGATGAACTCAAGCATTAAAATAACCGAACAATTTTTATCTGATGAGGATGGCAGTAGGCATACCGTTTTCGGTATTGTTATCGAGAGTGGTGAGGTCGAATTATCCTTCCCCGATTTGAGCTTTGACAGGGATAAGCTCGAAAGCTTTTGCAACCTTTTAGGCGATGATATTCCGAGCGAGAGAATATTGCTCGAATTGTTTGAGGATTTCTTGTTTTAATTGGGGATGAAATTATGGCTGCTAAAAAATTTGTAGCGTTAGCCCTATGCGTTTTGATTGTTTTATCTTTTACCCTTTCGGGATGTTTTGGGGAAACGATTTATATGGCAAAATCCTCCGTTATTGCAACCAGCGGCGGTATCCCATCGAATGGAAGCACAGCGAGCAAAATCGGGAGCACCGACCTTGCTTCCTCGCTCAGCATTGTTGATACATATGTTGACATCTTAAAGACATATAGCTTCTATGAGGCACTCATAGAACAGCCCGAGATTGTAAACCTTGGTTACAGCGAATCGGAGCTTCGTTCGATGACCCTCATTTCTCGCCGCGGCGAGGATTCGCTCTTTATTGATATCCAGGTTCGCAGTGAAAATTCGAAAAACGCGGTTGTTATTGCAAACTGTATTGCTCAGTTGGCGCCCGAATATATCAGTACCATGCTTCCCGGCGCTCAGGTTGTGTGTGCTGATAAATGCATTAGTGCAACCGTTGTTGATTAGTGCCGAATTTTACCTTATATATTTATATATTAATTAACTTGCTATTTACGGAGCCTTATGATATAATATCATGAGGCTCTATTGTTGCCTATTATTCTATTTTTTTACATTCGGCGATCGCTTCGCCCTGAGAGGATGGATAACTCAATGAACGAAATTTCTATTTGGCAGGTGCTAAACATAATCGTTAAGAGATTATGGATAATCTTATTGGTTTCCGTAATCTGTGCCGGTTCGGCATATATCTATAACGCTAATTTTGTTACACCTACTTATGCCGCTAAATCTGCTGTTATTGCAACCAACGGTGGTATCGCTGCCGGCAATACCCAGAACACAAGCAGCAAAATCGGAAGCTCCGACCTTGCTTCCTCGCTCAGCATTGTTGATACATATGTTGACATCTTAAAGACATATAGCTTCTACGAAGCTTTGGCAGAGCAGCCCGAGATTGTTAACCTCGGCTACAAGCCCGCACAGCTTCGCTCTATGACAGGCATTTCCCGCCGAAGCGAGGAATCGCTCTTTATTGATATCAAAATCGGAAATACCAACCCGAAAACAGCAGTTATTATTGCAAACTGTATTGCGCAGTTGGCTCCCGAATATATCAGCACCATGCTTCCCGGTGCACAGGCTGTTAAGGCTGATAAGTGCATAGGCGCATATTCAACCGGTCCTTTAACCGTTCGCAACACCATCCTATTCTTCCTAATGGGTGCATTTGGTTCTATTGCTCTGTTTGTTATTCTTGCAGCAACCGACAAGACCATTAAGGGCGAAGAAGAAATCTCAAAGAAATATAAAGTTGCAGTTTTGGGCGTTGTTCCCGACTTCGACACTAAAACTTCCAAGGGGGCAAAGAAATGAACAACCAAATAGAAAAAACTACACAGAATGCTCCCAACGCTACTGCTCACTTTGCCGTTGTTGAGGCATACAAGATGATAAGAACCAATCTTCTTTTCCTGCTTTCGCAGACCAATGAGAAGATTATTACCGTTTCCAGCTCGGTAGCGGGCGAAGGAAAATCAACAACCGCTATCAATATAGCTGTTGCTTTCTCGCAGCTCGGCAGCCGCGTTTTGCTTATCGATTCCGATATGCGTAAGCCCTCGGTTCATAAGAAGCTGCGCCTTGCTAACAAGACCGGTATCTCCTCTTTGCTTGTTGGATTCTCAACACTTGAGGAAACCATTAACCATGTAAACGAGAACTTCGATGTTATCACCTCGGGTCCCACCCCTCCGAACCCCTCGGAGCTTTTGGGCTCGGATAAAATGGCAAGCCTTTTAAAGGAACTCAACGATAAGTATGATTACATCGTTCTTGATACTCCCCCGGTTAACATTGTTCCGGATGCACTTGTTGTTGCTCCCAATACTGCCGGCATTGTTTTCGTTGTTCGCGATTTTATCACAACCCATGATCAATTCCAAAAAGCGCTCAACAGCATTGAATTTGCGGGTGTTCGCTTCCTTGGAACCATTCTTAACGGCCATACCAATAAGGTTAGCCGCCGCTATAAATACCGCTACCGCTATCGCTATAACTCTTACGGATACTATAACTATAAGTAGGAGTTTTAGATATGTATATTGATATTCACGCGCATATACTCCCCGCCGTTGACGATGGAGCAAAGAATATCGATGAATCCTTATCGCTTCTTAAGATGCTCAAATCCCAAAAGGTGGGTGCTGTTGCGGTTTCTCCGCATTTTTATCCTCGCAGAGAAAACTCGATCGCCGAGTATAAAGAGCGCATACTTAATTCCTATCATAGGCTCATTTCACAAAAGAGCGATGATTTGCCCGAAATTTATCTCGGCAGCGAGATTCATTTCTTTAAGGGTATCTCCCGCTTTTCGGATATTTCCGAGCTTTGCATAGGTAAATCCAATTATATCCTAATAGAATTCCCATATCGCGCGATAACCCCTTCGATGGCGAATGAGATTGCAGAACTCAACCTGAATCATGGTATTATTCCCATCCTGGCCCATATCGAGCGCTATCGCAGTTTCGAGGGATTCGAACATATCTTAAAGCTTATTGATGATGGCTTTGCTTTGGGTCAGGTTAACGCCTATTCCCTTTTGGAACTCAAGGCCCGCAGAGCTACCATTCGTTTGATTCGCGATGGTTTTGTTAGCTTTGTTGCAAGCGATTGCCACTCGGTTGATGAAATCCCTCCGCAGATCGAAGCCGCTCTTGGTCGTATATCTAAAAAATGCGGCGAGGAAAAACTTAAAGAACTCCTCAAAAACAACCAAGAACTTTATAATAAAATTAAGGGGAACGATTAAATGCGAGCACTAATGCGTGTTTTACGAAATATAAAACACATGCACATTGGCCTTCTTTTCTTGGCCGATGCTCTCTTGCTTTTTACCGCATCTCTATTTTCGCATGTTATCGTTGACTCGGTTATAGCAGAACATCATTCTTCGATTGCCATCGGAACCATCCTGCCACCGCTTTTCTGCCTTATTGGACTGCTGCTTTTTAGGGTTTATAAAATAATCCTAAAGCATATGTCCTCGATTGGCTTTGTTCGCTGCGTTGCGGGTATTACATTCGGAACCGCAATAATGCTGGCACTCGATATTTTTGTTTATGATTTCCATCATAGACTTTACTATGTTATCTACTATTTCCTAACGATATTTTGCATCGCTTTTGTTAGAATTATTTTTAACCTTGCACAGTATAGACTCAAGATTGTTAGCCTTAAGAATACCGACTCGGTTCCGACACTTATAATTGGCGCCGGATATACCGGAACCAATGTTTTGCGCGAAATGCTGATGTCGGATACCGTTAATTACGATCCGGTTGGCTTTGTTGATGATAATCCCGCTCTTACGGGTCTTGAAATCGATAATGTTCGCGTTCTCGGACCCTCGATTCTCATCCCTGAGTTTTGCCGCAAGCTTGGCGTTAAGATTATTCTTTTTGCTATTCCATCTTGTCCCGAGGACCGCAAGAAAAATATTCTTCGCATCTGCGCAGGAACCGGCTGCGAGGTTAAGGTTATACCTTCGGTTTTCGATTTGGCATCGCAGGTTAAATTCCTGCCGCAGGTTACATCCATAAATGTTGAGGATGTTTTGGGCAGAAATGTTGTTCATATGGATGAATCGGATTTCCTACCCTTCCTTCGCGATAAGGTTGTTATGGTAACGGGTGTTGGTTCGATTGGTTCGGAAATCTGCCGCCAAGTTATTAAATCGAATGTTAAGCATCTGCTTATGGTAGACATTTATGAAAACAATGCCTATGATATTCAGCAAGAGCTTATAAGCGAGGGTCATGGCGATCGCATCTCGACCGAAATTGCTTCGGTTCGCGACTATGACAAGATGAAACGCCTATTTGAAAAATATAATCCCGACCTTGTTTTCCATGCTGCGGCGCATAAGCATGTTCCGCTGATGGAGACCAACCCCGAGGAAGCGGTTAAGAACAATGTTTTGGGAACCTATAATGTTGCTCGCCTATGCGAGGAATTCGGCACCAAAAAGATGGTTCTTATTTCGACCGATAAGGCGGTTAACCCCACCAATGTTATGGGAGCTACCAAGCGCTGCTGCGAAATGACTATGCAGTATATGGCGCAGAAAACCAAGGGAACCGAGTTTGTTGCGGTTCGATTTGGTAATGTTCTCGGTTCTAACGGTTCGGTTATCCCGCTGTTTGTTAAACAGATTGAGCATGGCGGACCCGTTACGGTTACACACCCCGACATCATCCGCTACTTTATGACTATTCCCGAGGCTGTTTCGCTCGTGTTAGAGGCCGGCGCTATGGCAAAGGGCGGCGAGATATTTGTTCTTGATATGGGCGAGCCCTTCAAGATAACCACTCTTGCCGAAAACATCATAAAGCTTTATGGCTACAAGCCCTATGAAGAAATGCCCATTAAGTTTATCGGTCTTCGCCCCGGCGAGAAGCTCTTTGAGGAGCTGCTCATGAGCGAGGAGGGTCTTAAATCGACCGAAAACAAGAGCATATTTATAGGAAATCAGATTTCGATTGATGAAAAGGTTTTCGAAAAGCAGATTGAGAAAATAGCCAAACTCGCCGCCAAGAACGATGGCGAATCGATTGTTTCCGCGCTAAAGGAAATTGTTCCTACCTTCAATCATAAATAAGCATTAAAAAACCTCTGTGGGATTCCACAGAGGTTTTCTTTTTAGCTATGAGCGATTATCATTCCGAGGTTGCCGCGCTTTCCCGCGGTATATCTATGGGAATGCAGGTGGGAGTGGTTGCAGTTAGTGCATATATCCGAAACAGCGATATTCTCTTCTTTGATGCCCGCATTCATTAATATATACTTATTAGCACGCTTGAGATCGAGCATATATTTGCCATCGGACTTTTCAGAGAAAAGCTCATCCATCGGGAGATAGCCGATTTGCTCGAATGCCTCGTATACGGGGGTATCAACCTCGTAGCAGCAGCTGCCGATTGAGGGACCTATGCCCGCGATGATATCGGCGGGGTTAGACCCGAACTCGGATACCATTCGCTCGACCGTTACGCGGCCGATTTCCTTTGCGGTTCCGCGCCAGCCAGCATGGGAGTTTGCGATAACACCTTTTTTTGTATCATAGAATATAAGCGGAACGCAATCGGCATATTGGGTTATTAAAACCGATTCTGCTATATCCGAAATGAGTCCATCGGTATCGGTATAATCGAGCGGTTTTATAAAGCCTTTACCGAGGTCTTCGCGCGAGATAACCCTAACATTATTGGTATGGGTTTGTTTTGCATAGGTGAGATTTTTCGCATCAACCCCAATCGAGCGGCAGAGGCGGCGCATGTTTTCGGTTACGGCGGCAGGATCATCGCCGCGGTCGAAGCTGGTATTAAAGGATGCGCAATCGCCCGTGCTCACTCCGCCGTGGCGGGTTGTGAAGGCATGGCGCACCGAATAGCGCTCGAAAAGCGGGAAGGTTAGATAGATGAGCCCATTATCATCTACTATGTTCATGGTTGTGCTTTTAAGCATCTATGTTCTCCCCTTTTGGCAAAAAGCCTTCGAATATATAGGTTTCAAAACTGTTTTTAACGGATAAAATATCGTTTTCGCTCTCAAAAACCCAGCCGACCGACATGGCGCCAAGCGCTACCGCCAAGCGGCGGAAAATTTGGTTTTTGCCGCCGAAATCATAGGAAACAAAATCGGGTCGGGCAATGACATTACTGAAAAGCCAGGTTAGAATTTTATAATACTTTGGATACTCTTTTCCAAAGACCTGCGAAAGCTGACCGCGGCAGATATCGGGTCGGTTCTTTCGATACCAAGCACCAACGGGCGGATAAAAGGACTGGATAAAATATTTGCCATCATATTCGCCGAGAATTTTATCGGCGGCGATGCATAGCGGAGCAGGATTTTTAAGCGATTTGAACTCGATAAGAAGCGGAACGCGACCGCCAACGGTTTCTAAACATTCGCGAAGGGTTGGAATCTGCTCGGCCGTTCCGAGGAGGCGAAGTTCCTTTATCTCGGAAAGGGTCATTTCCTCGATTTTTCGGTTAACACCGCAAACGCGCTCGGCGGTATCATCATGGAAAACCACAATCTCGCCATCGGCGGTTATATGAATATCAATCTCTACCGCATAGCCGCGTTCGACTGCGGCACGGAAGGCGGCAAGCGAGTTTTCGGGAACTTCGTTTCCATGCAGTCCGCGATGGGCAATATAAAGTCCTTTTAGGATTTTTCTATCGGGGTGGCGGCGAGCTGCGGGGAAAACGAGAAACACGATAAGCGCTAAAACTCCCGCTATGACACCTAAAATAATATAAAGCGCGGTCATTTTTAGTCCTCCGTATCAAAATTCTCGAGCAGCGAGGCTTTTTTCTCGGGGCGGCTGTCTCCATGGCGAACAAAACACATGGTTACAAACGAGAGAGCCGAGAACAGCACCGCATAGGGGAACAGAACATTATAGCCAAGACCCATTTTATCGATAAGCAGACCCGATAATAGAGGGGTTGCAATCTGCGCTGCCATCGAGAAGGTATAGTAAAAGCCGGTATATTTTCCAACATCGCTGCCGCTGCTCATCTCAACAACCATCGGGAACGAGTTAACATTTATCGCTGCCCAGCCGATACCTACCAGGGCGAATATGCCATACATAATCGGGGTTTGAACACGGATAAATATTGCGGCGGCATAACAAACGGTCATCATCGCAACACCGATTAGAACGGTTTTCTTTCGACCAACGGCGCTCGATAAAAATCCGAGCGGAACGAACGATATAATTGCCGAAACGGTTGCCGCCAAGAGATAGCTCGAGGAGGTTCCAAGGTCAGTTTTCCAAACCTCAACGCAGTAGCGCGAGAAGGCGGTTGTTACGGCATTATAGGCCATGAACCACAAAAATACCGAGGCGAGAATTAAAGCGAGACTGCGGAAAACGGGTTTTGGGAGTTTTTCTCTTTGCTCGCTCTTTTCTTCCTTTTCATCTATTACCTTCGGCAGGCGGTTTTCGTTAAGCGAGAAAACGAGGATCAGAACAGTTACGAGCATAAAGCCCGCAACGGTTAGCATAAGCGGGAGGAAGGATTGGTTTTCGGCATAGGTTGAGGCTCCGCCCTCGCCAACTTCGCTTTTTAGCATAAACATCATAACAATGGTGGTGAAAATTCCGCCGAGATAACCTACAAGGTTTATAACCGCATTTGCCTTGCTGCGGAGCGGTTTTTCGGTTACATCGGGCATATAGGCAACCGCGGGGGTTCGATAAACCGCCATAACGATAAGCAGCATCATAAGGGTTATAATGAAGCCGAGGAAGCTATGCCTTGCCTCGAAGATACCCAGCGCCGACAGAAGAATTACCGCCACGATGGTTCCAAACAGGATATAGGGGGTTCTTTTTCCGAGTCGGGTATGGGTTCTATCGGATATGGCGCCGAAAAGCGGCAGCATAAATATCGCAAGGATATTATCAACCGACATTATGAGGTTGGCGGTAAAGGTTCGGAGGCCAAACCTCTTTTCGAGGATAAAGGGTATTACCTGATCATAAAACTGCCAAAATGCCAAAATCGACATAAAGGCGAGGCCGATAAGCACCGTTCTTTTATAATTTAGTTTCATTTTTCTGCCTCCTAATTTATCTATGTATATTCTTTGCTTTTTTATTTTATAAATTCATAGGCGATTCGCTCTTCGCCGTTTTTAAGATAAATTTTTCCAACAGCGCTAAAGCCTGCCTTATTTAGAACGCGCTGCATAACAAGGTTATCTTTATGTGTATCGATACGGATGGCGTCGGCTTTTTGCTTGCAGTAATCGGAGATTTTTGCAAAAAAGCCGCTCGAAGCTCCATCGCTTGCGATTCGGTGCATAATCCCGCAGGGCATATCGGATTTAAATTCGCCGCCCGATACCGATAGATAATCGGGCTCGATTCCAAAAAAGAATGTGAAAGCCCCATGGATTTCATCATCTTCTAAAAAAACATAAAGCTGCCCTTTTTTGATATCGTCCTCGATTATATCGGGGGTTGGATAGGTTTTTCCCCATTGAGTTGGGTTTCCGCTTTGCGCCATAAAGCCGCGCGCGGCGGCATATATATCCAAAATTTTCGGCATATCCGAAATCTCGGCTTTCCTTATCATAGCGCTCAACTCCTTTTTAAAAAATCATATCATATTCGCAAGCGCTTTACAAGAATTTAATGCTCGGAACTATATTTAGTTTAAAAAATTAAGATTTGCGAAATTTCTGCATAAATATTGTGAAAAAATTACTTTTTCCGCTTTACTTTTGCGATTTAGTGTGTTATCATAAAATCAAATCTAAAGGAGGTTTTTCTTATGTTAAAACAATTTAAGACAACAATCGAGAAAAAAGCTTTAGCAGCTGTTATTATTCTCGGCGCTGTTCTTACATTCACAGCCCTTTTCAGAAGCGATTGGTATTTTGATTCTTTAGGAATGGGAAGCAATTTCTTTGTATTCGCATCCTATGGCGCTCTTATCACTTCGTTCTTCATCCTTGATATCAAGGCTGCTTCGAAGTGGGTAATCTTCGGCGGTGCCGCTTCTCTTTCTATCCATATCCTTGACAACTTCATCGACTTTATGGATAACATCGAGTTCTATTTTGACTATATGATGGAAGATTATCCGCTCTATGTTCTTGGTATGTTTGCCTTCATTGGTCTTGGAATCACCTATATGGTATTCTTTGCTATTACATTCTTCAAGGGTGCACCCAACCTTAAGACCGAGAAGCTTCTCTTTATCTTCTCTATCTGCGTTTCGGCAGCATATTTCCTTGGAAGCATCGAATTTATCGCTGATTCCGACAATATAGTAGGTGCTTTCTTCACTAACATCTATTACACCGCACCTTTCTGGGGCGTTACTTATCTTTCTGCAGGCTTCTTCCAGGGTGGCTTCAAGGTTGCTCGTGCTCCCCGCGCTTACAACCCCTATGCAGCTCAGGTTCCGCCCACCTATGGTGCTCCCGTTCCTCCCGCATATGGCACTCCGGTTCCCCCTGTAGCTCCTGTAGCTCCCGTTGCTCCTGTAGCTCCTGTTGCTCCCGTTGCTCCTGTTGCTCCTGTTGCACCCGTAGCTCCTGTAGCACCTGTTGCTCCCGTAGCTCCTGTAGCTCCTGTAGCTCCTGTTGCTCCTGCAAACGAAACTCCCGATGCAGTTTCGGCTATTGCTGAACTCAAGAAGCTCTTCGATGATGGTCTTATCACCGAGGAACAGTTCAATGCAAAGCGCGATGAAATCATCAGCCGCATCTAACTAAAATTATTTTGAACCTCCTGCTCGGCAGGAGGTTCTTTTTTTGTTTGCGGTCAGATATAGTAAATTTTCACTTTTGCGCTTTACATCGAAAAAATTATGTGATATTATAAAAATAACATTTTAAGTTAAGGAGAAATGCTTAATGCCCGCTATCCAGAAAAAGCCTTTAGGCGCAGCCATAACCGGTTTTGTTTTTACCATTATCGGTTTGATTGTTTTATGCGCATATTCAGTTGAATATGAAGCAAATTTCTTTGATTTCATAGCCGATGTCAGCGGCCCGATGGAAATCATCTTGATTACATATCTTATACTTTTCGCAACCTTCTTTATTCGAAATTATTTGGTTGGAACCATATTATTCCGCATTGCGGCATTCGGTCCAATCCTTTTTGCAATAATAAGGTTTGATGATGTATATCATTCTGATTTAGAAGAGATTTTCGAATACCTTGAGATGGAGCATGAGTTCTATATTACTTGGGGTATATACGAAATTTTCAACTGCGTTCTTCCCTTTATCGCTGCTATTCTGCTTATTTTAGGCTTTAGCATTCGTTGCCGCAGCAGCGCAGGTTGGACCGCCCCGCTATATATCTTTGCCGGTGTTTTAACTTTCTTCTATATCATATCCTTTGTATGCTATTTCAACTGGTTTGATTACGAAAACATCCCCTCCTATGAGCAGGATTATATCTTACTTAACGATGTTTCCACCTACCTATCGGCCATTATTCCCTATTGGGTAATTGCGATTTTGATGCCGCTTTATTCTCGCCGCAAGCCGCAGGCTGTTGCTATTCCGGTTGCCGAGGCTGTTGTTCCGGTTGCGGAGGCTCCGGTTGTTCCCACTCCCATTGCCCCCGTTATGCCAACACCGGTTGTACCCGTAACACCTGTTGCTGTAACACCTGTTCCGGTAACACCTGTTCCGGTAACACCCGTTCCTGTAACACCTACCCCCGTTGCTCCCGCTCCTGTTGCTCCTGCAGCAGCACCGACCCAGAAGACCCCTGCAGAGGCTTTGGCCGAAATCAAGGCTCTCCTCGATTCGGGAATTATCTCGGAGGCAGAATTTAATGCCCGCCGCGAAAACATTTTAAAGAATATGTAATTTTAATCCCCCATCTGCGATGCAGGTGGGGGTTGTTTTTTGTGATAACAAATTATTTACACGATCTTTTTGATATGATATAATTATTTTAATTTCAAAAAGGGGTGTTTTTATCGCCATGCAAAAAAGTTATAAGGTTAGGGGCATTTTCGCTGTTATTATAGCCATATGCGGAATTGTGGGTTGGTTTTTGGCTTCCGGTGTTATGGATATGCTATACGACAGATATTACAACATTCCGCTATTCGAAATTCTAAAACCCGGCTCCACCCTTATATTACTCGGGTTTATCGCTTTTGCCATTAGTTTTTTCCTAATGCAAAAGCCCGCAGGTCGAATACTTTTTATTTGCGGCACCTCTCTTTGTGGAGTTGCGGCTCTGCTATCGCTGATGACCATTTTGAATGATTATTTTATTGAACTCGCTGTTTTGGTTTTGCGACATGGAGCTTTTGATGAACCATACATATTGTTATTCCTCGGAATAATCGGTTCTTTTTCGGTTTGCGCCATTGTTACCTATGTTTTAGTGTTTGTGCTTTTGATATCTAAAAAGCAGCGAAACCATTCCGCATATCAGGTTTGGATGTTTGTTCTCAGCGGATTTTTAACCTTTATTTTAGGCATTTATTTTTTATGGCTATTAAGCGAGCTTGAGCTTTCTCATCTTAAAGATTTATATGTTCTGTGCGCTAATATTTACACTTGCTATTTCCTATTGGCACCGTTTTTTATTATTGCGCTAATGATTCCGCCATATATTAGGGTTAATCAGCCGCAAGCCGCTCCCGCTATGCCGATAGCACCCGCTATAGTTCCTCCTGTGGCGCCTGCCCCAATGCCGATTCCGCCCGTTGCTCCACCGTTCATCCAAAACCCAATGCCTGTAACCCCCGTTCCTGTGGTTTTGGAAAAAAAGAAATCAGAATCGGTTAAGGCTCTTGCCGATCTTAAGGAAATGATGGATAGCGGACTTATAACCAAAGAGCAGTTCGAGGCCAAGCGAAACGATATTTTAGACAGAATGTAAAAAAACAAAAGCCCCGCAGGAAAACCTGCGGGGTTTTAATATTAATCATCGTTATTGCCGAATATTGCAAGCAAGCGGATGAAGATGTTGATGGCATCGAGATAGATATCGAGCGCCGAATCAACCGCATTATCAAGTGTTCGGGGATAGGCCTGGGCGCGGAACCAATCATATCCGATATAAAGCGAGAAGATAAGAACAAACAGCCAATTAAACAGGTCGCCGCCATAGCCGAAGATAAAGGATGCAACCAGCTCGGCGATGAGTCCCAAAAGGAGCATAATAAATAGGCTTGTGCCCATTTTGCTGAATACTCGGGGATAGATTGTGCTTATGGTTATCATGATGAAAACAACTCCGCCTGTTGCTATAATTGCGGCGAGGATATCTTTTACATCATAGCTCGGAACCATAACAGCCAGCAGCGCTCCGATGGGAACGACAACAAAGTTATAACCTATAAAGCTCACGAGCGGGCTTTTCGAATGGGTCATAAACGCGCCGACCAAAACGAGAACGAAATAGCCGATAAGCAGCACGCGGGGATCCATTTCCATAAAGAAATCAGAGAGGGTATATACCATAATGGCATTTAGAACAAAGCCATAGAGGATGACCATTCCGATTATGAAATTATACTGCCGAAGCGACAATTTATCGAAATCGGCCTGCATTCGCGCTCTTTTGCGCTCGGCATTACTTAACATAGAATCACCTTTCTTTTATTCTTTTCATCATAATTATACCACCAATCGCCGGATTTTACAACCAAAAGAAAAAGGGAGATATGCGGTTTCGCATATCTCCCAATGATTTTTATTAGCCAAAATAGCGATTGAGGAGACCCTCGAAAGCCTTGCCGTGTCTTGCCTCATCACGGGCCATTTCATGAACGGTATCATGGATGGCATCGAGACCTAACTCTTTTGCGAGCTTTGCAAGCTCGAACTTGCCGCAGGTTGCGCCGCGCTCGGCATCAACACGCATCTCGAGGTTCTTTTTGGTAGAATCGGTGATTACCTCGCCTAAAAGCTCGGCAAACTTTGCTGCATGCTCTGCCTCTTCGAGAGCTGCCTTTTCCCAATAGAGACCGATTTCGGGATAACCCTCGCGATGAGCAACGCGGGACATTGCAAGATACATACCTACCTCGCTGCACTCGCCGTTGAAGTTTTCGCGAAGACCCTCGATTATTCTCATATCAACGCCTTTTGCGATTCCAACAACATGCTCAGCTGCCCAGCTCTTATCCTCGGACTGCTCCTGGAACTTGGATGCCGGAACATGGCAAATCGGGCACTCATAGGGTGCTGCATCTCCTTCGTGAACATAGCCGCATACAGAACATACAAATTTTTTCATTTTAATTTTCTCCTTTAAGTTAAATGTTTTTTTATTTTTTAGTTTTATAATCTCCTACCTGCAGTTGCTGCAGATGCCGCCGATTAGGATTGTTTCTCGATCTATCTCGCAGCCCTCGAGACCGTTTATGAGCGATACGAGTTTTTGCATATCACACTCAAGATCGGAAACCCTGCCGCATTTTTTACAGAAAAAATGGGGATGCGATGAAACATCGGCATCAAAATGGGCTATATCCCCCACCACAAAGGTTTGGGCTTCGCCATCATGACTCAGGGCATCGAGGTTGCGATAGACTGTTCCGAGACTTATGTTAGGAATAATCTCTCGCGCTGCCTTATAGACCTCGGCTGCTGAAGGATGCGCCTTGGTCGATTGCAGGATTTCGCCGATTACTTCTCTTTGCTTTGAATATCTTGCCAACCTTGGCACCTCCTTTTAGTAAATAGGAATGATTACTATTTAGAGTATAACAACCAAAACTAATTTTGTCAATACTTTTTTAAAAAATTTTTTCTTTCGTTGACAAAAGTGCCTTTTTCGTGGATAATATATATGTAATATAATACATATAAAGGTAGAAAAAGAATGAATAATACAAGACCTATTTCGCATCTTGTTATTAAGCGTCTTCCCCGCTACTATCGTTTTTTAGGCGAACTTCTTAATGAAGGCATCAAACGCATATCCTCGCGCGAGCTTGCCGAGCGCATGGGTCTCACCGCAAGCCAGATAAGACAGGACCTTAACTGTTTCGGCGGTTTTGGTCAGCAGGGATATGGATACAATGTTGACCAGCTTTATGAAGAGATCGGCCTTATTTTGGGGCTTAATAAGAAGGAAAAAGCAATTTTAATCGGCGTTGGCAACCTTGGTCGCGCTATTGCAAACCATGTTAAATTTGAGCAGCTCGGTTTTCAGCTTATCGGAATTTTTGATAAAAATGAGGCTCTAAACGGTGAGATTATCCGCAATATCCCGGTTAGAAATACCTCGGTTATGGATGAATTCTGCCGCGAAAACCTCCCCTCGACCGCTATTCTTTGCATCCCGAAGGAAGCGGCTCTCCAGATTTCGGAGCAGCTGATAATGCTCGGTGTTAAGGGATTTTGGAACTTTAGCCATGCTGATATTGCGGTTAAGCATCCCGAGGTCTCGGTTGAGAATATGCATTTCGGCGACAGTCTTATGACTCTTCGCTACAAAATAAATTAAATCTGCTTAAAACATATAATCATCGCACATAATATGTGCGGTGATTTTTTTGATTTCAACAATTATAAGATGCGCTGTTATGTATATCTTTGTTACCATAGCAATAAGGCTTATGGGTAAGCGGCAGATAGGAGATTTGCAACCAAACGAGCTTGTAGTAACGCTGCTGATTTCCGAGATTGCCGCCATTCCGCTACAAGACCCAACCCGCCCGCTATTATCGGGAATTGTTGCGATTTTCACGCTGATTGTTTTAGAGGTCTTTATATCCTTTATCGCCATGAAATGCCTACCGATTCGAACCCTTATGAGCGGCAAGGCGGTTGTTGTTATAAAGGATGGCAAGGTTGATGAATCA
>JAZOXC010000084.1:0-2081 GCA_045659535.1 Acutalibacteraceae bacterium | reverse complement strand
ATATATATATCCTGTGAGGATAATGCAGAGGAATCTATCGTTTATTTAACCGAACGTCTCGCAGCAGCACACATCCCCGCATCGGTAACCTCGGTTGGAGTTGATGATGCTGATTGGTCCGAGAACTGGAAGAAATATTTTAAGGCATTTCCCATCGGCGAGCGCCTTGCCATTTGTCCGAGCTGGGAAGAATATAATAATGAAGAAGACCGCGTTGTGCTAAAAATCGATCCGGGTGCCGCTTTTGGA
Organism: Acutalibacteraceae bacterium; assembly: GCA_045659535.1. GTDB lineage: Bacteria > Bacillota > Clostridia > Oscillospirales > Acutalibacteraceae > SIG589. The sequence goes on along the minus strand of JAZOXC010000084.1, from coordinate 1,832 downwards.
ACCGGCTCGCATGCTACAACAAGTATGTGTCTCGAGCTTTTGGATAAATATATAAACGGGGGAGAGACAATACTCGATATCGGTTCCGGTAGCGGAATATTGGCGATTAGCGGTGTTCTGCTCGGTGCAGAAAGTGCCGTTGGTGTTGATATCGATGCCCAGTCGGTAAAGGTTTCTAAAGAGAATGCCGAAATTAATAACCTTGGCGATAAGGTTGAATTTATTTGCGGCGATCTTACCGATAAGATTAGCGGCAAATTTGATATTGTTTGTGCAAACATTGTTGCCGACATTATCATTAAACTGACCCCGAATGTTGGTGCATATATGAAGGATGATGCTTTGTTTATGTGTTCGGGCATTATTGATCTTCGCGCCGATGAGGTTAGGGATACCTTGCTCGCAAATGATTTTGAGATAGTCATAGAAACCGTTAAGGATAATTGGCATGCTTTTGCTGTAAGAAAGGTTAAATAATATATGCTTGAATTTGAAGAACAAAAACTAAAGCTCGAGGGTCTCCGCCCTGAACTCGAAGACCTGCGCGATGCTCTTAAGCTCGATGCTGTTAAAAGCGAGGTATCCGCCCTTGAGGAGCAGGCCGCTGCCGAGGGTTTTTGGGATGATATTGAAAACTCCCAAAAGGTTTTGCAGAAAACAAGTCAGCTTAAAGCAAAAATCGAAAAATACAATTCTCTCCATGCTTTGTTTGATGATACATTAACTCTTATCGAGCTTGCTGATGAGGAAGAGGATTTATCGCTGCTCGATGAGGTTTTGGAGGGTGTTAATACTTTCGAGAAATCTCTCGAGGAGCAAAGGCTTGAAACATTACTGACCGGTGAGTATGATTCCAAGAATGCAATTTTAACCTTCCATGCAGGCGCAGGTGGAACCGAGGCACAGGATTGGAACGAGATGCTTGTTCGTATGTATACCCATTGGGGCGAGCGCCACGGCTTCTCGGTTAAGATGATCGATTTCCTTGATGGTGATGAGGCAGGACTTAAGAGTGCCGTTTTACTAATAGAGGGTCAGAACGCATATGGATATCTAAAAAGTGAAAATGGTGTTCATCGACTTGTTAGAATTTCTCCTTTTGATTCTTCGGGCCGCCGCCACACCTCCTTTGCATCGCTCGAGGTTATGCCTGAGATTGATGGCGATACCAATATTGAAATAAAGGAAGAGGATCTAAAGGTTGATACCTATCGTTCAGGTGGAGCAGGCGGACAGCACGTTAATAAAACCGAGTCTGCCATCCGCATTACCCATTTACCTACAGGTATTGTTGTTGCTTGCCAGAACGAGCGCAGTCAGCATCAAAATCGCGAGGTTGCTCTCAAGATGCTTAAATCCAAGTTAATCGAAATTAAGGAAAGGGAACACCTCGATAAAATAGAGGACATCAAAGGCGTTCAAAAAGAGATAGCTTGGGGCTCGCAGATCCGTTCATATGTATTCATGCCGTATACCTTGGCAAAGGATCATAGAACCGGTTTTGAAAGCGGAAATATAGGTGCTGTTATGGATGGCGATCTTGATGGCTTTATAAATGCATATCTAAAAATGAATGCAGAGAAATAATTGTTATTTATATTGATGAAATTGGGCAATATTTTTGCCGTAAAAAGCAGCTTTTTGAATAAAAAAGTTGCTTTTTATTTTTTTACCAAAATTTCTCTTGACAGGTTTGACTTTTTAGATTATAATTGTATACTGCTTAATAGTGGGATTTTGTGCGCTTTTTGGAATTTTGCGATACTGAAAAGTGCCGTAAAAGCCGCTGTTAAAGCCAATTTGACCGAAAAAGGGTTCTTTTTCCGTTTAAG
>JAZOXC010000083.1:0-41106 GCA_045659535.1 Acutalibacteraceae bacterium | reverse complement strand
CCGCTTGGCCCCCGACTTAAATACCCGCCGACCCCGAAAACGCGGTTTATGAGAGCCGCGATAACTGCCTTATCGAGCGAAAGCGCCGCTGCTTGGTGCTCGGCTGCAAAAACAGCATCATCCCAACCGACTATTCGGTTGTTCGCATTGGCGCCGAAGCCTTTAGAGGAAGGCGCGGGCTTCGCTCTATCGATCTGCCGCCCAGACTCTATAGCATATGGACTTCGGCATTTGAGGACTGCAGCGACCTCGAATATATTCTCCTCCCCCCATCAGTTCGAAGGTTGGGACAAAACTGCTTTAGGGGCTGCGAAAAACTAAAACATATAATTATCTCCGATAGAACAACCCATATTGGTCTCGGCGCATTCGAGGATTGCGACCGACCGCTTATAATAACCCCGCGCGACAGTTTCGCCCATAAATATCTACGCGAAAATGATGTTCGCTTTTATGCTATGTAGAGCAAGGAGACCTATAATGGATGAAAAATATCTCGACCGCTTTTTCCTCGCGCAAAGGGATATCTATCCCCGCGCGCTCGCCGAAATAAAGGCGGGCAAAAAGAAAAGCCATTGGATGTGGTTTATCTTTCCGCGACTTCGCGGTCTTGGAATTAGCCCGCTATCCTATGCCTATGGTATTGCGGGAATAAAAGAAGCCCGAGGCTACCTCGCTCATCCGATTTTATCGGGCAGGCTGCTCGAGGCAACAACCGCCCTCTTATCGCTAAAGGAAAACGACCCGAAAGCAATTTTCGGCGCTATCGATGCCCAAAAGCTTTGCGCTTCGATGACCCTTTTTGCGACCGTCTCGGATTCGCCCGAGCCTTTTGTTTCGGTTATCGACCGCTTTTTTGGCGGCATGAGGGATATAGAAACTCTAAAGCTTATAGCAAACAAAAATTAAAGACCTCCCAAAAGGGAGGTCTTTTTTATGTTCTTAAAGCTCGATATCAAAGGCTGTGCCCATATGCTCGTTTGAACCGAGGGCAATGCGCTTTCCATCCTCGGTTACAGCTATCGAGGATAGCTCGCAGTTGAGGTAAAGTCCGCTTTCGATATTAAAGTGGGCTCTTCCGAGATAGGTAACTCCGTTTTCGCGGGAGAAGGAGAAAACTATCGCAATATCATTATAAGAACCTAAAATACCATAGGCGGTTTCGGTCTTTTCGCAATAGCAGATATCAACAACCTTGCCCGAGGTATTGGGGCAAGCACCGAGCGAGAAGGCCTTCTCGCCATCCCAAAGGAATAGGATGCCATCCTCGGTTCCAACAAGATATTTATCATCCCAAATTTTTGCCGATGCAGTAGGTATGGCACGGAAATAGCGACCAACCGCCTTCGGAACAGCGCTCTGCGGAATAGCTATGGGTTCCGATTTCGGCGAGAACTCGGCTATCTCCTCGATGGCGCCATCGCGGAGGCGATATTTCTTCTCGCCGCCAAACTCGGCACAAAGCTTATCGTTTTCATACCAAACCTTATGAACGGGCGAATTTTTGCGGCCATACTCTTTCCAGAAGGAATAGGGGGTTATATGCTTATGGGGAATCTCCATCGGATTTTCCTCCATAAACTTGCCGAAGCCTGCGCAATAATCAACATACCTCTGCACGTTCACAAAGCGGCGATTCCATTCTTCCTCGCCATAGGGGTAATACTGCTTGGGGTTCTCGATATGGAGATAGTTAACAATATCGCGCGAGATGGGGGTTTCCTCCCATTCATCATCGAGATTATACTCGAGTGATTCGAGGCGGCGCTTATCAACAGCGAACATACCCGGGGTATCGAAATGATGGTTTCCGTTGGTGAAATAAAGGGTGCCATCATGATAATGCATCTCGGCCATAATATTAATTGCGCGCTCGGGAGCGCCGATAAGACCCATGTTCCGCGGTTTTCCTCCGCCCAAGATATCCCAGCGGATTAGGTATGCTGTAGTCCAGTCGTAGATATTGGTTACATTCGAAAGGGTATACCAAAATACTCCGTTTTCATCGCAGAGCAGACCATAATGCTGATTGGGAAGCGCAAGCTCGAGATCATCGGGGCGACCATCGCCAACACACTCGAGGGTATTTTCTTTTATGTTATAACGATAGATGTTATAGCCAAAAATATAATGGAGATAGAGGTTTCCATCTGCGCCATCGCAGATATAATCGAGCTGAACATGCTTGCCGGTAGAATAGGGCTCGTAATCCTTCGGGAAGAATATGCCGAGCTCCTCGATTTCCTGGCTTTCGGTATTGATGCGATAAAAACGACCGCTGCGCGATGCGCTGTAGATATTGCCATCAATTTTAGAATAGTGGAGGCGGAAGGTTCCAAACTCGGTTACCTTGCCATAATCGGTTACCTCGCCTGTTTCGATATCATAGCGATAAAGATGTCCACGAAGGTAGCCTGTGAAATAATAAACATTCTTTTTGGGGTCGTAAACACCGCCATAGATCGATTCATGGGGAACAGGAATGCCGCGGTTTTCGAGAACTCCTGTTTCGGGGTTATAGATTAAAATGTTAGAGCCCTGATATCCCTCGAAAACATGGTTATAAAACGGTTCGGGATACCAATAAGGGTGAACTCGCGACTGCGAGGTTGTATGGGTTGTCATGATAATTCTGCCATCATTCAGCTCGCACATAGAGGTATGAATCTTACTTGGCATGATAGCATCGGGGGCGTTGCAAACAAGCTGTCCGAGCTCGAAGCAGCATTTTATTTCGCCGGTATCCTTTATATATTCATAAAGTCCTGCCGATTCGTGAACATAAAGCTCGGCGCAAACCGAGAAAAAGCATCTGCCCGAACGGGTAACGAACATGTCCCAAATCGCATTGCGCTTATCGCTCTCATCAATGAGGGCATATTTAACGCAACTTTGGGGCAAAAGTTTTAGGTTTCTTTTGGAAATTTGCTTAACGGTTTCACATTTAACTGGCATTTCGATTCCCTCCGAATCTATCATTTCAAGCGCATTATATCAAAGCCCCCCTGCAAAGTCAACCCATATTTTTTATTGAATACTTTTTATAGAAATGCTATAATATAATAAAATAAAAGGAGGTTTTTATTTATGGATAAAAAAGTTCGCGATTTACTAAACGACCAAATAAACAAAGAGTTTTACTCGGCATATCTCTATCTCGATTTTTCCAATTATTTCGAGGATAGAGGCCTTGATGGTTTTGCCAACTGGTATATGATTCAGGCCCAGGAAGAGCGCGACCATGCTATGCTTTTCTATACCTATCTCCAGAACGAAAACGAGAAGGTAACCCTCGAGGCCATCGCAAAGCCCGATAAAACCTTTACCTGCGACATGGATGTTTTAGAGGCAGGTCTCACCCATGAAAAATATGTAACCTCGCTTATCAACGATATCTATGCTGCGGCCTATGAGGTTCGCGATTTCAGAACAATGCAGTTCCTCGACTGGTTCGTTAAGGAGCAGGGCGAAGAGGAAACCAACGCAAACGACCTCATAACCAAGATGGAGCTTTTCGGCAGCGATCCCAAGAGCCTTTATATGCTCAATCAGGAGCTTGCCGCCCGCGTTTACAGCGCTCCCTCGCTCGTTCTTTAAAATTCAATGCTCCCGCTATTGCGGGAGCAATACTTTTCGGTGGTGAAATTTTTTGGAAATTGTTTTACTAACCTCGCTCGGGGTTGGCGGAGCAACTGTTTTTGGTTCGCTTCTCGGCTTTTGTTTTAAAAAAATATCCCATAAATTTTCCGATATAGTTTTATCCTTTGCCGCGGGTGTTATGCTCGCCGCCGCAATCATTGGGCTTATCCTTCCCTCCCTCGAGGATAGCGGAAAATACGGTATTGTGTTTACCGTTTCGGGTATCTTTGCCGGTGCTTTATGTCTTAACCTAATCGATAAATTAGTTCCCCATCTACATAGGATTATGGGCGGCGATTTTGAAGAACATAAAAGCAGCAACCTAAACCGCGTTTTGCTTTTTGTTACCGCTATAGCCATCCATAACCTGCCCGAAGGTATTGCCGCGGGTGTTGGCTTTGGCTCGGGTAACACAACCCAAGCGCTAACCATCGCGGGCGGAATCGCTCTTCAAAACATTCCCGAGGGAATGGTTATAATTGGTCCTATGCTCGCCGCGGGGATATCTCCCCGCAAAACCTTTATCTGCGCTATGATAACCGGTCTTGTTGAGGTTCTCGGCACATTTATCGGCTATTTTGCGGTTAGCATCTCGGCCGCCATTCTTCCCTTTGCTCTTGCCTTTGCGGGCGGAACAATGCTCTATGTTATAAGCGATGAAATGATCCCCGAAACTCACCACGAGGGAACCCGCGGAGCAACCTATTCGCTGCTTGTTGGATTTTCGCTAATGTTAGTAACCGATGTTTTGCTCGGATAAAAGAAACCCCCTCATTTGGGCGGCTGCGGTTAGGGAGAAATCGGTTTTGGAGCCAAGTTTTGAATCTTCGCTTGCCTTTCCTCCTTGTAATACACAAAGTATTACCGCGGAGTAAAGTCTTCACGAATAAAACAAAACTTTTGGTTACAAAACTGCTCGCACCTAAAAAATACAAATTTTTAGTGAAATAAAAGGCAAAAAGCCACGGTAACGCTGTCGCGTACCGTGGCTTTTTAACACATTAGGTCGCAAAAATTTGCTTTTTTAGGCGAATTATCCCTAATCGCAGCCGCCCTTCGGGAGGGGTTTTAACTACTGTTTTATATATGTGATTGTCGGGCCGCCGCGCGGAGTAAGATGGAGGCGGTAATCATCCTCAACCCAATAGTTGAAGTAATGCTCCTGTCCATCAGCCTCGGTTATGGTTAGCTCATCGCCCGAGGTTTTCCAAGTGAACTTCATTATAACGGTTTCGCCCGATTCGGGAAGCCATTCGATTCCGCTTCCATCGGGTTCAAAGGTGAAGCTAATGTCATCCGGCGGATCGATTGCAATCGGCTCGTTATTTTCATCATATTTAGTTTCGGTATCCCATCTGCCAACAATGTTATCCCCACCGCTGCAGGAATATGCGATAACGGCAATGATGATGCTTAAAAGCACAATTGCTATGCAGCCGAGTATCATCTGCACTCTTATGTTATTTTGAATCAACTTTTTAAGTTCTTTTGTGTTTATCTTAATCATTTGAATCTCCCTTTGAAATACTATATTAAGTTTATTATAAAACCGTCTAAAAGTCAACATTTCGCATAAAGTTTACCTTGACTTTAATTTCCCTTGGAGTATAATCTATTTGTATTAAAAGATAGGGGATTTTTGGATGAATATTGAATTTAAGCCTAAAAACCGCGAAGCCCTGCGCAACGCAATCTTTTTGGGCACTATGTGTTCCATCGCATACTTCGCTGTTTACATCTCAAAATACATACTAAGCCAGGTTTCGCCGCAGCTTAAAAGCCTTAATATTTTGGATGAATCGCAGCTTGGAACCCTATCCTCGCTTTATTTTATAGTTTATGCCTGCGGACAGCTCATAAACGGAGCAATCGGCGACCGCATTAAGGCTAAATATATGATAAGCTTTGGTCTCGCCTTCGGCGGTGTTTGTCTTCTTGTCTTCTCAAGAACAACCGCCACCTTCGGAACTGCAAAGCTTGCCTATTCCGCGATGGGATTTTTCCTCTCGATGATATATGCCCCGCTATCAAAGCTGGTTGCCGAAAATACCGAACCTATCTATACAACCCGCTGCAGCCTGGGTTATACCTTTGCTTCCCTGCTCGGTTCCCCTGCCGCAGGTGTTCTCGCAATGTTCTTGGCCTGGAATTGGGTTTTCAATGTTGGAAGCGCTATACTCGTTTTTATGGGTGTTGTTTGCTTTGTTGTTCTCTCGATTTTCGAGCGCAAAAAAATCGTTCAGTATGGAAAATACAAGCGCCCGAACAAAACAACAACCGGCGCAGGCGGAGTTAAAACCCTTGTTAAGCATGATATTATCAAATTCTCGATCCAAGCAATACTAACCGGTGTTGTTCGAACTACCGTTGTTTTCTGGATGCCGATATATTTCAATCAGTATCTTAACTTCTCGCCCGCTAAATCAACCCTTATTTCCTCGATTTCAACCATCGTTTTATCGGTTTCGGCATTCTTTGCAATTATATCCTACGAAAAGATATTCAAGTTCAATATGGATAGAACCATAACGGTCGGTTTTATTCTCGCCTCGGCGCTTTTCCTTGCGCTTTGGCTTATAAAAATACCGATAGCAAATGTTATTATCATCGTTTTGGCTGTATTCTTCTGCAAATGCACCGATAATATTATGTGGAGCCGCTATTGCCCGAGTCTTCGCGATACAGGTATGGTTTCGACCGCAACCGGCTTCCTCGACTTTTTAAGCTACATTGCCGCCGCCGTTTCGAGCAAACTTTTTGCCTCGGCCGCAACAACCATCGGCTGGAGCGGACTTATTCTTGTTTGGTTCGGTCTTATGGTTATAGGACTTATAAACTGCATCGCCCCTTGGAAAAAGCTGCTTAGCAAAATAAAATAAGCAAAAAAAACAAAGCCCTTCATTTGAAGGGCTTTTTATTTTTTTACTTTCTTATAGTAACCTTTGCGCCGTTGCCGATGCCTGCTGCGTTTGCATCATCGGTATCAACATGCATCTCAAGGCGGAATGCCTTATTCACACGAACCTGAACATCATAGAAGGTTGTTCTGCGCTCACCGTTTACATCAACGGTAACATATTCGCCATCGCGGATGCCGAAGCGGGCACCCTCCTCCTCGCTCATATGAATATGGCGGTTGGCGATGATGCAGCCCTCGCGAAGCTCAACAATTCCCTTGGGTCCGATAATGGTTATCGGAGCGCTGCCTGCGATATCGCCCGACTCGCGAACGGGGGGCTTAACCTTTAGAACAAAGGAATCGGTGCGGGAAATCTCAACCTGCGAAGCCTTGCGGGCGGGTCCCAAAACGCGAACCTTTTCAATAGGACGGAGCGAAGGACCAACAATGGTCAAGCATTCCTTGCAGGCAAACTGACCCGGCTGGGAAAGATCCTTGCAGGGGGTTAGCTCATAGCCCTTGCCAAAAAGGGTTTCGATATCCTGCTCTGATAGATGGATATGGCGGTTGGAAACGCCTACCGGGATGGTATCGCCCTCTTCGCCTTTATATTCTGCCATAACGCGTTTAACAACATCTGCGATATAAGCCTTATCTAATGCCATTATCTTCACCTACTTAAATAATACGGAAGCTATCTGCCATAACGCAGCGGCGCTGACGGGTAAAGCTGCGAGCCGAGGTTATACCCTCGCCTGTAGGACCTGCGATGGTGAAGGTTGCATGACCCTCGCCGCCGAAGCCGATACCTGCATAGGACGGTGCGTTCTTAACAAATATGGTGGTTTCAACCGCTCTTGCAAAGCGGGAAAGGTTATCAATGTTCTTGGAATGCATATGGGCGGTATGGCGGTTGCCATGCTCTGCCTTAACTGCAAGGTCGATTGCCTCATCGATGTTTCTAACGCGAACGATGGGGAGAATCGGCATCATAAGCTCATGCTGAACAAAGGGATGCATAAAATCGGTTTCGCAGATTATGCAGCGAACCTCGGGACCAACCGAAATGCCGATTTTAGCAAGTAAAACTGCGGCATCGCGACCAACACAATCGCGGCTGATGGTTAGCTTTTCTTTGCCCGACTTATCGGTAACGGGAACAAGAACAACCTTCGAAAGAGCCTCTGCTTGGGCAGCGGTTATCATATAAGCACCGTTCTGCTTCATGCCCGAAATGAGCTCATCAGCAATGTTATCGAACGCGAAAACTTCCTTTTCTGCAATGCAGGGAAGATTGTTATCAAAGGTGCAGCCATCGATGATGCACTTTGCTGCCTTTTTGATATCGGCGGTATCATCAACGATAACGGGCGGGTTTCCTGCGCCTGCGCCAATTGCCTTCTTACCGGAAGAAAGAACAGCGCGAACAACGCCGGGACCACCTGTGCAAACAAGGAGGCGAATAAGCGGATGCTTATACATGGTGTTTGCCGAATCAAGGGTCGGCTTATCCATCGAGGCAACAAGCACCTCGGGACCGCCGGCTGCGCGGGAAGCGCGGTTTACAAGGTCAACCGCATAGTTGGAGGTTGCGATTGCACCGGGATGGGGGTTGAAAACAACACCGTTTCCTGCGGCAATCATACCGATACTGTTGCAAATAACGGTTTCGGAAGGATTGGTCGAGGGAGTTATTGCGCCAACAACACCAAACGGAGCCATCTCAACGAGGGTAAGACCGTTATCACCTGTTTTTGCAGAAGAAACGATATCCTCGGTTCCGGGGGTTTTATCAGCAACCAAAATGTGCTTTAAGCGCTTATGCTCAACCTTGCCCATCTTGGTTTCACTAACGCCGAGAGCTGCCATAATGGGAGCCTCTTCGCGGCAAAGTCTTCTAATCTCGGTTATAATCTTTTCGCGGTCCTCAACCTGCATTGCGCGAACCGCCTTATAGCCTTCGTTTGCTGCTGCGATAGCATCATTCATATCGCTATACACACCAATAAGGCGGCGACCGCCATACTGGGTAGAATCATAATCTGCGGGCGAGGAAGAACCGCTACCGCTCATATTGCTTATAACCTTGGATACTATTTCTCTGATTTCTTTTTCCGAAATCTGTGCCATATAAAACGCTTCCTTTCTAATAAACGAGCTCGGTTTCACAATCTTTTAGATAATCAACCCAGCGGTCGCTCGGGCGACTATCGGTTACGATAACATCAACATCGGAGATATCGCAAACCTTTGTGAATGCGATGCGATCGAATTTGGTGCTATCAATCGCAAGAACCTTTTTGCCTGCGGCGCTAAAGATCGCCTGCTTCATCTGGGAGTCCTTTTCGTTCGAATCGGTAACTCCCGCATTTATATCAATTCCCTTACAAGAACAAATTGCGATATCAACATGGAAATCTCTTATCATCTTTTCGGCGGTGCTTCCAACAAGCGCAAGTGCGCCCGGCTTTAGCGAACCTCCGGTCGAGAGGATGTTCCAATCGTTATGGTCCGAGAGTTCATATAAAATCTCGATCGAATTTGTTATAAGTGTGATGTTTTTCTTGTGTTTTATGCATTTGATAACAAACATAGCGGTCGAGCTGGCATCGGCCATAACATAATCGCCATCGTTTATCATTAATGCTATCTTCTCGGCAATGCGCTGTTTGAGTTCAACATTTGCGCGCTTGCGAACAGCCGACGGAAGATCGATATTAAGGCTCTTGTTTGCAACAGCACCACCATAGGTTTTCTTTGCAATGCCTTCGTTATCTAACTTTTCGAGGTCGCGGCGGATAGTTTCCTCAGTAACGCCAAATTCCTGCGCTAAATCGGTAACTATTACCTTGCCATCCATATTGAGCTTTGATATTATCGCGTTGCGTCTTTCTATTGCAAGCATTATTTTCGCCCTTCCGTTTATGTTTTACAAAATACTTTCCCACATCTTGGGATCGGGGTTCGGAATAACCGAGGAATCGAGGAACATTCCGTTTTCGCCTGCCCCCTGCTTGGCGCGCTCGATAGCGGCCGAAACAGCGGCAACCTCGCCGGTGAGTAACAAATAGGATTTGCCACACATTCCGCGAGCCAAACGAAGCTCGATAAGGTCAACACATGCGGTTTTAGATGCTATATCTGCGGCAACGATGGCTGCCGAAGAAGAATATGTTTCGAGAACACCCAAAGAGTTGGGATTTTCAACCTCAACCGTTCCATAGATTGCATCAAAAATGGTTGGGTCGGGATTTCCGAGGACAAAGGAATCAATGAGCGAATCGGGGAAACGAATCTTTGCGGCATCAACAGCGGCACGAACAGAGCTTAAATTTCCCTTTATCAGAACAAGATATTTACCGGGGCAAACAGTTTTTGCTTCGATAATATCAACCTCGGCGGTTTTAACCATAAGGTCGGCAGCGGTCATACCTGTTGAGACCGTTTTATACTCGACCATTCCAAGAGCCTGGCTCATGCTTCATCCTCCTTACTTTCTTATTATTTTAATAAACTTATCGTTAACAGCCTTAACTGTTCCATCAATCGAAGCATGGATATCAACGCAAAGACCATCAACCGCGGCGGCTATGAGCTGACCGCATTTAACCTCATCCCCCGGAAGAACAACCGCTTTTGCGGGAGCTCCGATATGCTGGGAGAGCATTATTGTTACAGTTTTTGGCTCGATAACATCATCGAGCATCGGGGCGGTTTTATTATATTTATCAACCCCGATTCGGGCAGCGAGCCTCTTCATCGGAACGCGGCGATAGCTGCGAGCATCCAAAGCGCCTACTCCCTTTTTAGCGGCGGGCTTTAGGCCGTTTTTGCGGTTATCTCTCTTCTGTGCATCCAAAAGAGCGCGGGGCGATAAGCCCTGACCGCAGGAATACATCTCGCAAAGACCGCAACCGCTGCAGAACGCAGCATCCAAATAAGGAGCCTTCTCCATCGTATGGGATGCATTTAGCATAAACTGCGCGGGGTTTATCGGATGACCAAGAAGATGGCGGGGGCAAAGGTCGGTACAATAGGTACATTGACAGCATGCCGCCATAGCGCGCTTTATATCAATCGACTGGCGCGACTGCTTTTTCTTAACTATGTAGTGGTCATTTGGCAAAACCAAAATCGCGTTGGTTGTTTTCTTAACAACATCAAAACGATTTCCGAGGCTTCCCATCATCGGTCCGCCCAAAACTATCTCGTAGTTTTCGAGTTTTGCGCCGCCTGCATAGTCGATAAGTTCACCAACGGTTGTTCCGATGGGAACGCGCAGGGTCATCGGTTTTTCTACCTCGCCCGCAATCGTTACGAACTTATGGGTAACATTTTCGCCCTCGAGGGCATGGTAAACATTATATATTGTTTCAACATTGAAAACGGTAACTCCAACCGTTATCGGCAGAGCGCCCGGCTCTACTACTCGGCCTGTTGCCTCATAAATGAGAACAACCTCATCGCCCGCGGGATAAACCTCGGGGAGGCGGCAAACCGATATGTTTTGAAAGGAATCAAGCATTGATTCAACAGCGGCAAGAGCGTTTTTATACGAACCCTTGATGCCGATTATAACCTGCTTGGCTCCTACTGTTTTCGAAATTAGGTCGAGCGTGCTGAGTATTTCATAAGCATTGCGCTCTAAAAGCTGGCGATGCAGTTTTAGGAGCGGCTCACACTCGGCACAGTTAAGAATCAAAGTATCTGCGCGACGGTCGAGCTTGGCATAAGTCGGAAATCCGGCTCCGCCTGCGCCTACAACACCGCTTGATTTAATTGTCTTAACCAACTCGTCGTAGTTCATTTTAAACTCCGGTAAAAATTTTAGATATTGTCGTCGATAATTCCGACTATTGCAGCATCAATGGGCGAGGTATTCATTCCGCAGCCGATTCTTGCCGCGCTTCCGGTTGCAACAAGAACGTTTTCGCCAATGCCGGCGCCAACATTATCAACCGCAACAAAGGTATTACCTTCCTCGGGCTTTACAATCATAAACTTGCTGCCAACTAAATTTTCGTTCTTTCTTGTGGAAACTACGCTTCCAACTACCTTACCAATAATCATTTCTAATTTACCTTTCGTAAATTTAATTTACGGGAAGAATCCCCCGGCGGCGCGAAGCCGCCGGGCATCAAAAAAGTTTATATTACTTTAAAGACGGAAGAATCTTCTCAACGTCGCCATGAGGACGCGGAATAACATGGGTTGCAACGATTTCGCCAAGAGCGGAAGCGGAGTTAGAACCAGCCTCAACAGCTGCCTTAACTGCACCAACATCGCCACGAACCATAACAGATACGAGTCCCGAACCGATCTTTTCGGTTCCGATGAGCTCAACGTTTGCAGCCTTTACCATTGCATCTGCAGCTTCAATAGCAGCAACAAGGCCACGGGTTTCGATCATTCCGAGTGCTTCGAGTGTCATTTTTGTTTCCTCCTAATAAAAATTTATTACTTAATAGACGGTAATATTTTCTCAACGTCGCCATGCGGACGCGGAATAACATGAGTTGCAACGATCTCGCCTAAGCGGGAAGCGGAGTTAGAGCCTGCCTCAACGGCCGACTTAACAGCACCAACATCGCCGCGAACCATAACCGATACAAGTCCGGAACCGATCTTCTCGGTGCCGATAAGCTCAACATTTGCAGCCTTTACCATTGCATCAGCAGCCTCAATTGCGGCTACAAGACCACGGGTTTCGATCATTCCTAATGCTTCAAGTGACATTTTCTTTACCTCCCTTTCAGGTGTTGTTGGTTTAATAGTTTCCGCTGCGGGGGCGGGAGTCTTCGGAGCGGCCGGCTTTTTTGCAGCGGTGCTCTTCGGAGCTGCCTTTGCGGCGGGAGCTTTTTTAGTTTGTTCTGCCATATTTATTTACCTTCCTTATTAGCGTTAGCTTTTTTAATGCGAGCTGCGCTAACCTGGGTCATACGGACAGTTTCTTCATGCGGGTTTGCGATAACCGCATACGAGCAGGGCTTTATGATTGCGCCTGCAACCGCGTTTTCAACCGCGGCGGTAACTGCCGAAACGCTACCCTCAACAATAATGGTTACGAGTCGTCCGCCTAATTTTCTCTCCCATGTTACAAATTCTACCTCGGCAGATTTGCACATGATATCAAGACAATCAACTGCGGCGGTTACACCCGAAACCTCAACAAGTCCTAAAGACTTCATAGTTTATCTCCTTAGAGTTTCGGTAAAATTTTCTCAACATCGTTATGAGGACGCGGAATAACATGAGTTGCAACGAGCTCACCTAAGCGAGAAGCCGAGTTAGAACCAGCCTCAACAGCTGCCTTAACTGCGCCAACATCGCCGCGAACCATAACAGATACGAGTCCCGAACCGATCTTCTCGGTGCCGATGAGCTCAACCTCTGCTGCCTTTGTCATTGCGTCTGCTGCCTCGATAGCGGCAACAAGACCGCGAGTTTCTACCATTCCAAGTGCTTCTTTCATTTCTGTTTCCTCCAAAAATTAGTTTTTATCAAAACCGCTGATTTTTAGCATATGCTCGGTATCGGGTTCGGTGCTGGTTAAGATATGGGTTGTTACAACCCCCGAAACACGGTTTGCTGCCTCTTTTGCAGCCTCGACAGCGGCGGTTACATTGTCGACTGTGCCTCTAAACTTAACTGCCACAATTAGCGGCACCTTAAGCGAATCCGGATTACCGGGCTTGTTTTTATCGAAGTTTTCTACCGTTACATCGGCCGCCTTGCATCCTGCATCGCAGGCAACAAATGCAGCAACGAGTCCGTAAACCTCGATTATACCGGTTGCTTTTCCCATAAGCCCACCTACTTATTAACGATTGCAACCTTAAGACCGGTCATTGCAAGATTGGTCTTAAAGGCTTCATCGATTTGTTCAAGCGGGAACTTATCGGTAATAAGGTCGCCCATCGGAAGACCAATGCCCTTTGCTCTCTTTAAGAAATCAAAGGTTGTTGCATAGTCGCGAAGGGTGTAAACCCAAGAGCCTACCGTTGTTATCTCTTTCGAGCAAATGTCGAAATGAGGATTGATGGTAGCATCGCCACCATTGATGAAGAAGCCAAGCTCGCAAAGTCCGCCGCCGTTGCGGATGAACTTATAGATGTTGGCATGTGCAACGGGCGAGCCTGTGCACTGGAAGGCAAAATCGGCAAGGTAGCCACCGAAGGCATCCTTAACACCATCTGCCAAAGCCTCAATTCCTTTGTGGTCCTTGAAGTTAACGGTTCCGGTTGCGCCCATCTTCTTTGCGAAGTCAAGACGCTTCTGCTCGCCATCAACTGCAACTATATTCTCAATTCCCATGGTTCTGAGAACTGCGATACAGATAAGACCGATAGGTCCGCATCCCTGAACTACAACACGACTGTTGAAGCGGAGGATGCCGGTTGTTTTAGCGCGCTCAACTGCGTGGATTAAAACCGCGCAGGGCTCGATTAAGATTCGAGAATCTAAATCGAGGTCGCTAACATTGAATATGGTTGAGCCGCCGCGAACTAATATGTAATCGCTGAACCAACCATTAAGATGAACATCGTCATCGGGGAGAAGTCCATAAACATCTGCGCCGCCGACATTCTGCTTATTGAGATCGAACATTGTTATATCGGGGTTATCCTTGAAGATCATGCAGGTAACAACCTTGTCGCCAACCTTTAAGGGCTTTCCTGCGCTATCGACCTTAACGTTCTTACCAACCTTAACAACCTCGCCTGTTCCCTCGTGTCCGAGAGCAACCGGGATAAGGCCGAAGGGGTCGCGCTTATACTCATGGGCATCGGTTCCGCAGATTCCGCAACCTTCAACCTTTACGAGTACATCATCATCGCCAACTGTCGGCATCGGATATTCCTTAATCTCAACCTTTTCGATTCCGGTGAGCATTGCAACCTTTGCGGTTGCAGGAATGTTGCCCGATGCAGCAGGAGCGGAGGAAGTTCCCATTCCTTCGAGGACCTGTCTAACGATCTGTTCGATATTTGCCGAATTAATATCCATTAAATATCTCTGCCTTTCTAAAAGCTCTTGCTTTCAAATATTTTCTTGCCATATTCAGCAAGGGCGGTATCCTCTGCCTCGCTGCCTCCGCTAACGCCGAGACCGCCTATCAGCTCGCCCTTCTTGTTATATAAGGGTTCGCCGCCGCCGAAGATAACTATCTTTCCGCCGTTTGTGAACTGGATGCCATAAAGCGAGCCGCCCGGCTGGGCTAAACTCTTTAGCTTGCTTGTTGGCATTTTGAGCGATACTACCGTATATGCCTTTCCAACTGCGATGTCATAGCTTGCGATATAGGAATCATCCATACATTCAACAAGCACCGGGTTTGCACCCTTATTCGATACCGCAACAACCGCATTTACTCCCATCTCTTTTGCGCGAGCTCTAACCTTTTCGGATAGGCGTCGGGCAGCCGAGAGGTTCATATCGGTCAACGGCAAGAAGCTTTCTACTACAGTATCAACAATGGAGTTTATGGTTTTTTCATCCATTATCTCCACCTCTTATTTTCCGAGCTGCTCCATAACACGCTTGGTAATTTCAGCAACGATGTCGGCATTGTTGCCGCCGCAGTTGCCGCCGCAATGACCGCCGCAACCATGACAGCTGGGCTGACCATTCTTGGCATTAGCGCAAAGATCGGCAGGATGCTTACCCTTCATGCCAAACTGACGACGGATCTCATAGAGGCGCTGAACCTGAGAATCAGAGAGCTCCTTCGGGCCGCCGAGCTGCTTGGAGATGTAGAGAAGCTTTGCATAGAACTCAACCGACTCCATCTTGTGGTATGCGTTGAGAAGAGAATCGGAGAAGGTTAATGCACCATGGTTCTCAAGTAAAACTGCATCGAAGTGCTGAACATACTTGGAAACTGCATCCGGGATTTCCTCGGTAGAGGGGGTGCCGTATTCTGCAATCGGAACGCAACCAAGAGCGATAACTGCTTCGGGCATGATGGGCTGGGTTAGCGGAATGCCTGCGATAGCAAAGCCGGTTGCATATAGCGGATGAGCGTGAACTACCGAGTTAACATCGGGACGCTCCTTATAAACTCTCATGTGCATCTTGATTTCGGAAGAGGGCTTGAATCCGGGGTTAGCCTGGATAACCTTACCGTCGCGGTCAACCTTGCAGATGTATTCGGGGGTCATGAAGCCCTTCGAAACACCTGTAGGAGTGCAGAGAAACTCATTGTCGTTGAGCTTAACCGAGATGTTACCATCGTTGGAGGCAACCATTCCCTGGTTGTAGATTCTCTTACCGATTTCGCATATTTGTTTTTTGATTTCGTATTCGCTTGCCATGATTTAAAACTCCTTTTTTGGAAATTTTTTATTTTTACACATAAATCTTAACACAATCAGACAGAAAAGTCAACATAAAACCGCTAAAAAATCTTTGTTTTTGTTGTTTTTTAGGTTTTTTGACTTGGTTTTTTGAGAAATTCAATCAAATCCGGTATGCCTTTACCTGTCAGACTGTCGATTAAAAAGACCTTTTCGCAGCCCGAAAGCCTGAGCCACCTTTCGGCGCGCTCGGGCGAACACCCCTCGCGATAGGTTACAATTCCTATAACCTCACGGTTTACCATGCAGGTTATATTGGGCGGATAGAGGGAATATGGCTCATCGGCGGCCAACAAAAGACCAACAACATCGGCCTCATAGGAATAGAGGCAGATTGCCGAGGCGAGGCTCGCGTTTTCAACATATTCTCCCGGGGTATCTATAAGCCAGTCGTCGTAGCTTATTGATTGGGTTTTGTGATAGGAAACAGGCTCGTTTCTGAGCGCTTGGGTCAGGGTTGTTTTACCTGCACCGCTGCGACCTATCAAAATTAGTTTTCGCATTAGGTTTTGGTTATGTCGCAAACCGAGAAGCCAAGCTTCTGCTTTGCGTAATCGCAAACGGCGGCGAGCGACGACTCAATCTGCGATACCGTTCCGGTTACGATCACAGTTCCGCTAAAGCGGTCAACAAACCCAAGCTCGGCGCCCGAGGACTTTATTGCGATATCGCCCGCTATTATGGCGGTTTCGCTCGGGCTCAAGGTCAGAATACCTATTGCGCTTCGGCTATAATCAACCGCAGGGTCGAGACCTAATTTTTTATAGAGAATCTCATCGGGGTTCGCAATGATATGTGCTATCGTTATCTGCTTACCGGGAACAAGTTCTTGGATTATTCTCTGTTTGCCTTCGGTCGATTGATAATTATCAAAATTCATCGGTTTCTAACCTCCTATCTTGCCTTGGAGTCCATAGGAGCAAACAACCCGCAGCAGCTCTTCCATCTTCTCTTTCGAGGGAGGAGAGAGATGCGATAGGGTATATTCTCTTTGGAGTCCGGCATATTTATCTTGACCTATTCGGTGATAGGGCAGGATATGCATTTCTTTAACCCCCGGCAGACTCGAGGCAAATCGCGCTATCGCGGCGATATCCTCGGGCGAATCGTTAAATCCGGGGATAACCGGCGTTCTGATTATCAGATTCGTTCCGCTCTTTGCAATGCGGAGCGCATTTTCTAAAATCAGTTCGTTCGGCTGTGTTGTGTATTCCTTATGCTTTGCACTTTCAATATGCTTGATATCCATAAGGAAGGTATCAATATAGGGAAGAAGCTTTTCGATGGTTGAGAACGGAGCAAAAGCGGTTGATTCAACTGCGGTTGTTATTCCGTTATCCTGAGCGGCCTTGAGCAGCGCCCTTGCGAACTCGGGCTGCATCAGCATCTCGCCGCCCGAGAGGGTCATGCCGCCTCCGCTTCGGCGGTAGTAGATTCGGTCCTTTAAAACCGTTTCCAAGACCTCGCGGACCGTTGTATCGCGGCCAACAATCTTTTTCTCGCCGTTTTGAACCATCTCTTGAATCTCATAGGATTGCGATTCGGGATTACAGCACCATCGGCATCGAAGCGGACAGCCTTTTAAAAAGACTATCGTTCGAACGCCGGGACCATCATGGACCGAGAACCGCTGAATGTCGAAGATTCTTCCCTTCACATTCAGTATTTCGTCCATTAAAACCCTCCCTGCTCAGTTCTGTTAATTATATCTTCCTGCAGCGAGCGGGATAGAGTTGTGAACAATGCGCTGTAGCCTGCAACTCGAACAACCAACGAACGATATTTGTCGGGGTTGCGCTGTGCATCGCGAAGTGTCTCACGCGATACAACATTGAACTGCATGTGGCTTCCCTTCTGGTCGAAGTATCCGCGAACAAGAGCAACAAAGCTTTCGAGTCCGCTCTCGCCCTCAAGCGCCGAGGGATGGAACTTCATGTTAAAGAGTGTTCCGTTCGAGGCTATGTAGTGGTCGAGGCGGGCAACCGAGTTTGCCGCCGCGGTAGGACCGTTAACATCCTTACCTGCCGAAGGAGAAACACCATCGGCAACCGGGGTATAGGCCAGGCGACCATCGGGGGTTGCGCCGGTTTGTGCGCCGAGCGGAACATTTGCCGAAACGGGATAAAGTCCCGCCTGATAAATACCGCCGCGGGGGTTTTTGTATCCCTCGAGCGGGCGGGTATATGTATAGGCAACATCGCGGGCGAACATATCGATTTCTTTTATATCGTTTCCGTATTTGGGAAGCGCGCCAATCAATGAGAGAATCTCATCATATCGAGCCTTCTTTTCGGCAGAGCAGGTATTCTGGCGAACTACATTATATATATTATGTATATCCTGCTCCTCGATTTTCTTGCCCTCCAAAAGAAGCTCGCGGGCAACCTGCTCGGTCATCTTATGAGCAGAATGGGAATCGAGATCCTTGCCGAAGTTATTATTGAGCGCCTCGGAAAGCTCGGTTAGGGTTACCTTTTTCTCGTCATAAACGAGCGTTTTAACCGCCCAGAGAGCATCGGCCATGTTGGCAACACCAAAGCCCTGCGGACCGGTAAAGTTATAAACCGCACCGCCCTCCTGCAAGCTCTTTCCTCTGCCGATACAATCCTCAACCATCGAGGACTGGAACGGAAGCGGGCAGCGCTCGGCATGGGCCTGGTCGATTGCGTTATCCGCGTTTACAAGAAGCTCGATAAAGTAGTTCATCTGAGCCTTATAGGCATCATAGAATTTATCAAAGGTGGTAAGCTCCGAAAGAGCACCGGTTTTGGGTCCCAACTGAACACCCTTATCGACACCATTCGAGAAAACAAGCTCGAGCGGGCGACACATATTGAAGAATGCGGCATCGTGCCATCCATCGGTCTTGCCCGATTTTTGGGGCTCAACGCAACCGATTATGTTATAATCGCGGGCATCCTCAAGGGTTAGACCTCTGCTCTGGAGCGAGGGGATTATAACCTCATCGTTGTAGTAAGCGGGAAGTCCAACACCGGTTCGGGTTAGCCTTGCTGCCTTTTTGAGGAAATCATGCGGTGTTCCGTTCCAAACGCGAACCGAGAAAGAGGGCTGCGGGAGGAGAACATGCATTGTTGCCTCGATCGACATATAGGAAAGCTCGTTGGTTGCATCGTTTCCGTATTTATCCTGGCCACCTGCGATTAGGTTTTGGAATAGGCTATAGCCTGCAAAGCCTTCGGCCGATGCGGCATCGCGAACCTTATTAAGGTCGTTTAGCTTAACCCAGATGCAATCCATAAGCTCCTGCGCGAACTCGCGGGTTATCTTGCCTGCATCGATATCGGCTTTATAATAAGGATACATATACTGATCAAATCGACCGGGCGAAATACTATGACCGCTTGATTCAACCTGCAGAAGCATCTGAATAAACCAGAAGGACTGGCAGGCCTCATAGAAGGAGCGGGCTCCCTCTTTTGGAACGCGGGCGCAGTTTTCGCTGATTTTTATGAGTTCGGCCTTGCGGGCAGCATCCTGTTCCTTCGCTGCCATATCGCGAGCAAGCTCGCTATAGCGGGCGGCATAAAGCGATGCAGCCTCACAAGAAAGAATAACAGCGTTTAGGAAATGGTGGCGCTTCGCATAGTCGCCATCGCCCTTCGAAAGCTTCGACAGCGCCATAGCGGCCTCTGCCTTTATTCCGTCAAAGCCTATCGCCAAAACCTTGCCATAATCAACCGTTACATGGCCTATACCATTATAATAATAGTTGCCGGGCGTAAAGATGTTGTGGTCAACTGCGGCGATGGCCTCGGGAGCCATATAGGCCGTTGCAAGCTCGCTTGTTGTTTTGCCCTTCCAATATTTATAAACCTCATGGAGAGTTTTCTTGGTTTCTTCCGATATATAAAACGGGTCGGCGGGTCGAGTTTCAACCGTATCGAACTCCGACTCGAGCCACTCGAAGGAATACTCGGGGAAAACCTGGCAGCCACGGGCCTTTTTGGTTGCGCTTCCAACTATCAGCTCATCCGGGCGGATAACGATCGGAATGTTGCTTACAATATGATAAGACGCCTTGGCTCTGCGAACATTTATCGGCTCGCCTTCGGTTTGTTTATATGATTCGGTTAAAAGCACCGCACGCTCTGCCTCGATTTCGGGCAAATGGTCATAAAGTGCAGAAATCAGTCTGTCGATTCTTTCTGATTTCTTTATTTCCTGCGTGATTTTTTCGCTCATTCGGATACCTCCCGACATTAATCTATCGTAATTTTACACTAAAACAACACAAATGTCAACCCAAAACAAAGAAAAATAAAGAAAAACTAACAGAAAACCAAAGATTTTAGAGCGATTTTACCCGCTTTTGGCTCATTTTTATATATTCTGCTTCTGTTTGTTGCCATTTTTATCAAAATTTTAGTTCCCGCAATTATTCTTATTGACATTTATTATATGTAGTACTAAAATATATGTCTACGGTACTTGAGTTATTGAGTTGTTGTGCCGCGCTATTCCGCAAAACAATTAAAAGGAGAGTCAAAATTGGTAAACAACATCGTATACTTTACCTTCGCCGGAGCAATACTCGCAATCCTCTTTGCTGTTTTTTGTGCAAAAAGGGTTATGAGGTTCTCCGAAGGAACCGATCGCATGCAGAAAATCTCTGCCTCGATCCGTAAGGGCGCCAGTGCATATTTAAAGCGCCAATATTCTGTAGTTTCTATTTTCTTCGCAGTAATGTTCGTTGTGCTAACCGTTATGGCAGCACTCGACATGCTAACCTGGTTCGTTCCGTTCGCTTTTGTTTCGGGCGGCCTTTTCTCGGGTCTTTCGGGATTTATCGGAATGACCATCGCAACCCACTCAAACGCAAGAACAGCCAATGCCTGCCGCGAGGGGCTCAATCGTGGTCTCCGCGTTGCATTCAGCGCAGGCTCGGTTATGGGCTTTACTGTTGTTGGTCTCGGACTTTTGGATATTTCCATTTGGTTCGCATTATTAAAATATGTATTCCACCTCGATGCCGCAGGCATTACCTCGGCTATGCTAACCTTCGGTATGGGCGCATCCTCGATGGCCCTCTTCGCTCGAGTTGGCGGCGGTGTTTTCACCAAGGCAGCCGATGTTGGCGCCGACTTGGTTGGTAAGGTTGAGGCAGGTATTCCCGAGGACGACCCCCGCAACCCCGCAGTTATCGCCGATAACGTTGGCGATAATGTTGGCGATGTTGCCGGCATGGGCGCCGACCTTTATGAATCCTATGTTGGTTCGATTATCTCCTGCTCGGCTTTAGGTGTTAGCGCATTTGGCGGATCTCTTAATGCTATGGCGCTTCCGCTTCTTCTCGCTTCGCTCGGAATTCTTTTCTCGATTATCGGAAGCTTCCTTGTTCGCACCCGCGAAGATGCAACCCAGAAGAGCCTTCTCTCTTCGCTCTCGCGCGGAACAAACTTCAGCGCTATCGCAATCGCAATCGCATCGCTCCCCATCGTTAACCTGGTTTTGAGCGGCGATGTTACAAACTTCGATAATGTTGGCTTCTATTTCGCAATTCTCGCCGGTCTTTTAGGCGGCGTTTTGATTGGAAAGGCAACCGAATATTATACCTCTGATTCCTATAAACCCACCCGCAAGCTCGCAAGCAAATCCGAAACCGGCTCGGCAACCATCATCATCGGTGGTTTGGGTCTTGGCATGATGTCAACCCTTCTGCCCATCATCATAATCGGCGTTTGCATCCTTGTTGCCTACTTCGCAGCAGGCGGCTGGACCAACCCCATTGCTTCCCGTGGTCTCTATGGTATCGCGCTCGCAGCTGTTGGTATGCTTTCAACCCTTGGTATAACCCTTGCAACCGATGCTTATGGTCCGGTTGCAGATAACGCAGGCGGAATCGCCGAAATGTCGGGTCTTCCCGCAGAGGTTCGCGAGAGAACCGATGCCCTCGATGCCCTCGGCAATACCACCCCCGCAACAGGTAAGGGCTTTGCTATCGGCTCTGCCGCACTTACCGCACTCGCACTTATGGCTTCCTATATAGATAAGGTTAAGTCGATTAAGCCCGATGTTGACAGCGTGTTCAACCTTATGGATCCCCGCGTTCTTATTGGTCTTTTCGTTGGCGCCTGCTTGCCCTTCGTTTTCGCAGCTATAACTATGGAATCGGTTGGCAAGGCCGCTCAGTCGGTTGTTAAAGAGGTTCGCCGCCAGTTCAAGGAAATCGACGGCATTATGGAAGGCAAAGCCGACCCCGACTATGCTTCCTGCGTTGACCTCTGCACAAAGGCTTCGCTCCGCGAGATGGTTCTTCCGACCGTTGTTGCAATCATCACCCCCGTTATTGTTGGTATGATTCTCGGCTATCAGTCGGTTGTTGGTCTCCTCGGCGGTGCCACTGTTTCGGGATTCCTGCTCGCAATATTCATGTCCAACTCGGGTGGCGCTTGGGATAATGCTAAAAAGCATATCGAAAGCGGAACCTTCGGCGGCAAAGGCAGCAATAACCACAAGGCTTCGGTTGTTGGCGATACCGTTGGTGATCCCTTCAAGGATACCTCGGGCCCCGCTATAAACATTCTTATTAAGCTTCTTTCGATGGTTTCGATCGTTTTCGCAGCCCTCGTTGTAAACTACAGCTTACTGTAAAAAACAACCCCCGTTCGTTTGAACGGGGGTTTTTCTTGTTTTTAGGATTGTTATATGTTATATTTTAATAAAGGTTTAGCACCATCGCCACAAGCGGCATGGTTGCAAGCGAAAGAACGGTGCTTATCGGAACGGCAACACCCGAAATCTCGGTATCGCCCGAGAACATCTCGGCAAACATGCTTGTTGCGGTTGCCGATGGCGTTGCGGATGCGATCAGCATAACGGTTGTAACGGTTGCGCTTGTGAATATTCCCGCAACCGATAACCCCTTGAACACAAGGAAGGTTAACAGCGGGCAAACAATGAGGCGGAGGAAAAACGAAAGCCAAAGACTGCCGCGCGAGAGAACCCTTTTATAGTTAGCTGATGCCGCATGGTAGCCAACAACCATCATCGAAATTGGGGCAACCAAGCCCTTAACCATCTCGATTGCCGAGGCAACAGTTTCGGGGATATAGCGGTTTGCAGGAGTAAAGAAAATAATAAGACCAACAATCATTGAAATTACAACCGGGTTGGTTATAATCTTTTTGGGGCGCATATATTTTATGTCGCCGGTATAGATATAGCAACCAAGTGTCCAGGTTAGGAAGTTGAACGCAACATTAAAAACTGTTGCATATATAACCGCCTCGCCGCCGAGGAGATATTCGATAAGCGGAATTCCCATATATCCCGCATTCGAGAAAACAATCGAAAAACGAAGGGTTCTTTTAACCTTTTCCTCGCCCCAAATAATCATCGAAACGGCATAGAAAATTAAAAGCATCACTAATCCGCCAAAAAAGGTAACGATTATCTCGCCGAGCATCTCTTTATCAAACTCGCGAATAAAGGGAGATATCATCATTGCGGGAGCGGCAATATAGAGAACCAACTTCGAAAGCCCGCCAACAAAACTCTTATCACCCTTCATCATTTTATTGAGTATTATGCCCGGGATGAGCATAAGGAGCAAAAGCAAAACGCTTTCGAACAAAATTTGAACATCAATAAGCATTTTTAAACCCTCTTTCGGTTGCTTATTCTACCATATAAATAATAATTAGTAAATAGAAAAAAGGAGATTTTTCGATGACTCGCCTTGTTTTTTGCGATCTCGACGGAACCCTGCTTCCCGCAGGTCGCGACCGCCTCGAAAAAGATATTTTATCCGAAATCAAGCGCCTTACCGATAAGGGCATCCATGTTTGCGTTGCAAGCGGGCGCCCCTATTCGCAGCTAAAGGCTCTTTTCGGTGAGCTTTATCGCAGGATTATTTTTATCTGCCTCGATGGCGCGCTTATCATGAAGGAAAACTGCGTTCTTGCAAAAAGCCCCCTGCCCCATCCCGAAAACCTCATAAACGGCAGGGCAACCCTCTTTTTCCGCGGCGGCGAAAAGGAGCTCGCCGAGGGGCTTTCCTCGCAGCGAATAATGGAGGAAATCAATAAAGCGGGCGGCGAGATTTTAAAGGTTGCGCTAATGGGAAAACCCGCCGCGGCAGGCAGCGCTCGCCTATGCTACCAAAACGGCGGTATATATGAATATGTAGCCCTCGGCACCGATAAGGGATCGGCCGCACGGCAGCTTTGCGAAAAGCTCCGCATCGACCTTGCCGACACGACCGCGCTCGGCGATGGCGAAAACGATGTTCCGCTGCTTCGCCTTGTTGGCAAACCCTTCCGAACCCCCGTTTCCCATCCCTCGCTTATCGATATGGGAATCGCGGAGAAAACCGCAAAAGATTTTTTAGCTATGCTTTAAAGAGAAAAACCTCGCAGGCTTTCCTGCGAGGTTTTTCTCTTTATGAAATTCCGGGAACTTCCTTATCCGCTGCGGTATCAACAAGATAATTTAGAATGTTATCCATTTTGGTTGCCGAGATGTAGCCGATAGGGGCCGAATCAACCTCGACATAATAGCGGCGGTCGGTTACCTTTATAAACTTTATAGAAGTGGTAGTTCCGTTATCGCGAACAGCCGAAATGCTGAGCACAGCCGAACCGCTAACGCGGTCCAGGGTCTTTTCGTTGCATTCAACAACCAAATGCTGATAAAATCTCTGGAAGTTTTCGGCGGTTAGCTTTTTGCCATCGAGCATAACGGTCAAATGTGCACCCTCGTCCTCGGTAGCCTCGGTATAATCAACATCGAAATTATAGGTCTTATCGGCGGTCTTGAAGCTAAGTGCCTTAAGGTCGATAAGATTTTCTATGAACATAAGATTATTTGCATAATCTGTTTCGGCATACTCTGCTATATAAAGGAAGGAGTTTGCAACCTTGAATATAACATTATCGCGACCCGAAACCATAACCGCAAAGTATTCTTCGTCATAGCGCGAAGCCTTGACTGTAACCTTTTCGCTGCCAAACTCGATAGCAAGGTTCATATCGGGATTATCAAGACGATATTTCTTGATATCGGCGGCGGTCGGATAGAACTTATATGCCTCGGCAGCGGTGAGTCCGCTCGCTGCAATCTCAAGCAGCGCGCCAACCGCAGCTGTATCGGCATAGCGATAAACAGGCGAGGTCATCATATAGTCGTTATAGTTTCCGGTATTTGAAAAACCGCTCGGCGCAAAGGTTAGCTTGCGCGGGAAATTCTTGCCCGAAAGGGTTATCTTATCAAAGGTAACGAGCTTATTCTCAGAGAAATAATTGAGGGTTCCGCCCTTAACGGTTGCAGCATAAAGCGCATAGCTTGTTGCCATCTGCTCATCGGTTTTGCCGAAATCGGCGGCGGTCTCGATGCTAATTAAATAAATCTCGTTGCCAAGAGTTGCATAAACGCCGCTCTTGGTTGGGGTTTCTTTGCCGATTGTTAGGGTGATGGGCTTTGAAGAATTATAGCCTATCATCTCAACAACATACTGGGGATTCGAGAAGCCATAATCGGCGCCCTCCTCGGGCTCGATGGTTCTCGAGGCATAAAGGCTAAATGCCGAATCGAGCATAAAGCCAATGGATGCCGACTCGGTAAGCGAAGGATCGATGCCCTCGATAGTCCAGGTTACCTCGGTTTCCATTTCGCCTGTTTCCTCGTTTTTAACCTCGGAGAGGGCCGAATGATAAACCGAAACCGAATCCTTGCGGGTTATCTTAACGGTTTTAATCTCCTCGGGCGAAACCGAAGTTACCGGTATATTTTCGGCTCCGATTTCCTGCTCGGAGGTATTCGCATTGGGGATGAAAACGATAACGGCAAAAATCGAAAGCGCAAGAACTGCCACCGCGCAGATGGCGGCGATAAGTCCAACGGCTCTCTTGTTGCCATCGGTTTTGGGCGGAGCCTTGGGGGCCTTTTTTGTTGGAGATGCGGTGAATATGGTTGATTCCTCCGCCTCTTCTATCTCTGCCCCCTCGGGTAGCTTCTTATCTTCTTCGAAGGAACTCATTTCCTGCCCCTCCAAATCCAGATGAATATGCCGCCCGCTAAAACCAAAAACGGAAGCATATAAACAAAGATTATTCTCATAACCTTAACATTCGCATTGCTGGGAGCGAGGAAGGTTACATCCTCAACAACCTTTTGGGTGAAAGCGATTTCGGAAATATCGCGACCGCTGATATTGTTTAATGCGGCAATGAGGAACTCATCGTTTCCTACAACCGACTGCGAAATCCAATCGGATAAAACGAAATCAACGCTGGCGCAAACTAATACGCCACTCTTTTTAGCGCCGAAATCATTATCCCAAAGGGTATCATGGGTATAAATGCAAACGGCATAGGAATCGCCAATCATATCATCTATTTCCTCGGCATCGATAGCAATCGGGAAAGCCGAATCATAGGTTGACATTAAAACATTAGAAACACGGTTGCCCTGGGTAACATAGGACTGCTTCATGGGAACCATGTTATCAACGACATAATAGTAGCTCTGCTCGTTCATCGATGCAGTGTAATCGGTTCTTAAGTTTGCAACAAAAATTGCAGCCGGCGAAGAAGTGCTAATCCAGTTTTTATCGTTAGATTCAAAGATTATTTCGCCATCGCTAACATCAGCGCCCCATTCCGCCAAGAAAGCGTATAGGTTAGGCATGTTGATATTGGCTGCCGAAAGGAACACCATTATATCCTTATTGCGATTGCCACCATTATCAAGGAACTTTTCAAGAACTTCAATCTCGGATGCCGAGAAATCCTTCTTGGGAGCCGAAATAACTAGAATGTCAACCTCTTTGGGAATCTCGGTTATAATAGCGGAATCAATGTTTATAACATTATAAGCATTGAGCGCGATAGAAGGAGAAATCGCATCAAAAGATCCTTCGGTGCTCTTGCCGGAAAGAACAGCAACGGTTTTAACTTCATCGCTGGTTACGGTATAAATCGCACTGGTAACGGCGGTTTCAACATCAGAGCTTGCAACGGTATAAATGGTATTTCCGCTGTAGTCCATAGAATATTCGGTTGTTTCGAACATATCCTTAACAGTTAATATACGAGCATTTTTTCTAACCTCGCCTGCTTCGGTTTTAAAGCTCGAATAAACCAAGATGTCGCCATAGTTTAATTCCTTGCCGCCCGCTTTTTCAACAATCTTACCAAACGAAGCTGCATCGGGGTCGGCATAGGTTATATCTATTTTGCCGTTATATTTTGCATAGGTATCAATCAACTTTTGAGCCTGCTCAAGATAACCGGGATCTTGGAAATAAACATAATATTTCTTTAGGGCACTGTCCTGCATGGTCTGTGAAACAAAACCCTCGCGGGTTGCACAAACAATGATTTCAACCTCGCGCTCAACACCTTCGATATACTCTGCGTTTTCGCCGGAGATGGAGTTTTCACCTGTGGTTGTTAAATCAAGATCGGTTGGAAAGCGCGAAGCTATCATTATAGAAAGCGCGTTAACCGCAATAACCGCAGCAACAACAACCGCTATCAAAACAATATTATAGGCGCCGCGCTTTAGCAAAAATTCGTTCTTAATCTTCTGACTTTTTTTCATACCGCAGCACCTCCTTAAGACCAACGCTTCTTCTCAAGCATGCGAACCGAAAGGAACGCAAACAAGAAAGCAACGCTGACAAAGAATATAATATTCGAGAAATCAATATATCCCATATAGAAGGCATTAAATCTGCCCGCAAAGGAAATATAGCCGGAAAGAGTTATAACCCAACCGATTCCGCTCATCTGAGCAAGACTATCAAGATTTATTATAACCATCGAAACAACCAAGCCCATAACAGCAGCAACAACCTGGCTTTCGGTTAGAGCCGAAATAAACATACAAATAGCAATAAGGGCCGCGCCATAAAGCATCATACCCACTAAGGCTCCTATATATAAAAGCCAGTTAAGAGCCTCAACCTTGGTTGTTAAAATCATTTGATAGATAAAGGTCGGTGCAAAACCGATAGCAAGAACCGAGAAAGAAGCAAGGAACTTGCCAAGAACAATTCCCCAAAGGCTAACCGGAGAGGTTAGGAGGATTTGGTCGGTCTTTTGTCTGCGCTCTTCGCTAAAGAGTCGCATCGAGAGAACCGGGATTGCGAGAGCGACCCAAGAAAGCTGCGCGCTGATAACATATTCGTTTTCAGCATAGCCTGCGGAATACATAAACACAAACGAAAGTCCTTCAAAAAGAGCAAGCGCTGCAACGATTATATATCCAAGCGGAGAGGTGAAATATGATTTGAATTCTCTTTTGAATATAGCGGTCATTATTCATCTGCTCCTTTCTTCTTGAATAGTTTTTCGCTGTCGAAGGTTTCATCGGTCAAGCGCAGGAATACCTGCTCAAGGGTTAGCGCGCTGCTCGAGAGCGACATAATAGGCCAGTTGCGATCAGCAAGTCGCGCAAATAATTCGCGGCGAATATCGGCCTCGCCCTCAACTGTTACGCGATAGGAGGAAACTCCAACCGCCGCTTTTCCGAGCTTTTCAACCTCCGAAACCGAAGGCAGCCCGCTAAGAAGCTTCAAAACCTCTTTTTCGGGTCCCGCAACCGAGATAACAAGCGACTTATCATCGGATATGCTCTCGGTTAGCTCCTCGGTATCGCCATCGGCAACAATGCGACCCTTGTTGATAACAATAATTCTGCCGCAGGTTGCCTGAATCTCGGATAAGATATGCGAAGAAACGATAATGGTATGATTCTTGCTGAGGCGCTCGATAAGGGTTCTGATTTCGATTATCTGCTTGGGGTCGAGACCAACGGTAGGCTCATCTAAAATCAAAACATCGGGGTTTCCAACCAATGCCTGCGCAATACCAACGCGCTGGCGATAGCCCTTTGATAATGTTTTGATAAGGCGATTCTTAACATGGTCGATCTTAACCAAGCGGCAAATCTCATCGATATGCGGGCGCTTGGGGAGTTTAACCTTTTTGAGTTCGAAAACGAAATAAAGGTACTCCTTAACGGTCATGTCTATATAAAGCGGGGGGATTTCGGGCAGGTAGCCAATGCGGCGCTTTGCCTCGGCGGGGTTTTGCATAATATCATAGCCATCGATATTAACCCTACCGGCAGTAGCCGAAAGATAGCCTGTTAGAATGTTCATGATGGTAGATTTTCCGGCACCATTCGGTCCCAAAAAGCCGATAACCTCGCCATCCTCAATCCTAAAGCTAACATCACTTACCGCAAGGTGGTTTCCATACCTTTTCGAAAGTCCGGTAACTTCGATCATATTTTTAACCTCCAAAGCTCAAAATAGAGCATAAGTTTTTCCTTTAGAAATGTTACCAAATTTTAAAGTTTCATTTGTAAACTATTTCTTAACAAATTATATTTATTATACAACTATATTGAATTTAAAGCAAGAATTTATTGACTGACAGCAAAATTTACTATAAAATATTATAGAGGTGATTTTTATGGCAGAAATTAAGCCGTTCCGCGCATTGCGCTTTACAGAAAAAGCAGGAGACATTGCAGCTCTTTGCTGTCCCCCTTATGATATTATAAGCGAAGCCGAGAGAAAGGCTTTTTGCGAGAAGAATGCTTATAACATTATCGGTCTTGAGCTACCCGGAAAGGAAGCCGCCGATTACGAGGCCGCTGCCGCCCGCCAAAACGGTTGGTTGGAGCAGGGTGTTCTCGCACAGGATGAAAAGGATACAATTTATATCTACGAAGAAGACTTTACCGTAGCAGGAAAGCGCTATTCCTTCCGCGGAATAGTTTGCCGCGTTAAGCTCTATCATTTTTCCGAGAATGTTGTTTTGCCGCATGAGGAAACCCTAAATGGTGCAAAGGAAGACCGCTTCCGCCTCATGACCGCAACAGGCTCGAACTTTAGCCAGATTTATTCGCTCTATCATGATGATGGCTCAACCGCAAAATCGGTTGCCGAAAACTCGGCCGCCGCTCCCGAAATCGAGTTTACCGATGGCGAGGGCGTTACCCACCGTATGTGGAGAATAACCGATGAGACCGAGGTTGCAAAAATCTGCGCCCAGTTTGCCGATAGAAAGCTTTATATCGCCGACGGACATCATCGCTACGAAACCGCTCTTCGCTACCGCGACAGCGTTTCGGGTGCGGGCGCAAGCGACTATGTTATGATGTTCCTTATTAACATGGATAATGATGGTCTCGTTGTTTTCCCGACCCATAGAATCGTTCGCGATCTCGAATCCTTTGATACCGCCGCCATTCTTGATGGCTGCCGCGAGGATTTCGAGGTTTTAGAGGTTGGAAAGGATGATATCGAAACCCTCCTTTCTGAAAAATACGCCGAAAACAAAAAGGCTTTCGGTTTCTATGATGGCAAGAGCGCCTATCTTTTAACCCTTAAAGATACCTCGGTTATGGAAAAGGTTCTCCCCGCAGCATCGAAGGCTCTTCGCGAGCTCGATGTTTCGATTCTGCATAGCCTCCTTCTCGAGCGCATCCTAAAGATCGATAA
Organism: Acutalibacteraceae bacterium; assembly: GCA_045659535.1. GTDB lineage: Bacteria > Bacillota > Clostridia > Oscillospirales > Acutalibacteraceae > SIG589. Next base: position 10,736 of record JAZOXC010000083.1, on the reverse strand, counting down.
AGAGAATATGGCAAACCAGAAAAACCTAACCTATACCCGAAATGCCGATGAGGCTTTCGCCGCTGCCGAAGGCGCCGCTAATGCCTGCTTTATTCTCAACCCGACCCGAGTTGAGGAGATTGCCGCAGTTAGCCAGGCAGGAGAAAAAATGCCCCAGAAATCAACCTATTTCTATCCGAAGCTCATAACCGGTCTTGTTATGAACAAGATTCTCTAAAAACTCATCCCCCGCTATGAGGCGGGGGATTTTTTGATGCCGCATTTACGCGGTTTTTAGTTTTTAAAAAAATATGTTGACAAACGCGAAATGATATATTATAATGAACCGTGCTGCAAATGGCGGCTTAGCTCAGTTGGCTAGAGCATTCGGTTCATACCCGAAGTGTCGTAGGTTCAAGTCCTATAGCCGCTACCAGGCCCGGTGGTCAAGAGGCCTAAGACACCGCCCTTTCACGGCGGTAACACGGGTTCGAATCCCGTCCGGGTCACCATAAAAAGAAACCTCATCCGCAAGGATGGGGTTTTCTTTTTTTGTCTTGCTTTTCAAGCAGGGATTCGAACAGGAGGGAGCGCAAGCGGAAGAAAACGATTGATAATCGTTTTCGCCGACATGGGCGTGTAGGCGCGGCAGCGCCGTAGCGAATCCCGTCCGGGTCACCATAAAAGAAACCTCATCCTTTTGGGTGAGGTTTTCTTTTTTCTTGCAGAAAACGGAGAAAAATTGTATAATTAAAGGGTGAAAAAACAAAAGCGGAGGAGGAAAATATGCTTAGAAGATTCTTGAGTTATTATAAACCGCATATGCGGCTTTTTATTCTTGATATGCTTGCGAGCCTTTTGGTTGCGCTTTCGGGCATTGTTTATCCCGTTGTTACCCGAAGCATGCTCGATGATTTTATACCGGGCAAAAAATATAGCCTCATTATAATTTGGGGTGTGGCGCTGCTCATTATTTATATTGTTCGCATGCTTCTCAACTATTTTATCCAGTATAAAGGACACATGATGGGTGTTCGCATGCAGGCGCAGATGCGAAAAGAGATGTTCCTCCATCTCCAAAAGCTTCCCTTCTCGTTTTATGATAATAACGAAACAGGTCGCATTATGTCGCGCATGACAAACGACCTTCAAAATGTCAGCGAGCTTGCACACCACGGACCCGAAAATGTTATTATCTCCTCGATTTCGATAATCGTTTCGTTTTGCTATCTCTGCACCATAAATGTTTGGCTAACCCTCATTATTTTCGCATGCGTTCCGCTGCTTATTCTCATTTCGGTTTCGCTGCGAAAGAAAATGCGCTCGGCATTCATGCGAAGCCGCGAAGCAATAGCAAAAATAAATGCTTCGCTCGAAAACAGCATTTCGGGCATCCGCGTTACCAAAGCTTTTACCAACTCGGAAAGCGAAGAAAAGAAATTCGATAGCGGAAACGAAGATTTTGTTTCCTCCCGCCGCGATGCCTATGATGCGATGGGAAAATTCCATTCCTCAACCGGCTTTATAACCGATGTTTTCAATGTTGTTATTCTAATTGCGGGCGGTCTTTTCCTTTATAGCGACAAAATCACCTTTGCCGATTATTCCGCATTCTTCGTTTCTATCAATATGTTCCTCTCCCCCATTCGCCAGCTCATTATGTTTATCGAGCAGTATAACGAGGGTGTTACAGGCTTTAGCCGTTTTGTTGAGATTATGGATACCGAGCCCGAAAAGGATATCGAAGGCGCGATAACCGATTTCTCGCCAAAAGGCGAAATCACCCTTAAGAATGTTTCCTATTCCTATAACTCCGATGCCGAGGTTTTGCATGATATCAGCCTTTCGATTAAAGAGGGAGAAACCTTTGCTCTCGTTGGTCCTTCGGGCGGCGGCAAAACAACCATCTGCCACCTTATCCCCCGATTCTATCCGCTCGAGCAGGGCGAGATTTTAATCGATGGAACCGATATAAAGAATGTTGCAGCCGAAACTCTGCGCCGCAATATCGGCATTGTTCAGCAAGATATCTATCTCTTTAATTCCTCGATGCGCGATAACATCCTCTATGGTCGCCCCGGTGCGAGCGAGGAGGAGATAATCACCGCAGCCAAGCGCGCAAATATCCACGACTTTATTATGTCGCTGCCAAACGGCTATGATACCGAAATCGGCGAGCGCGGAGTTAGACTCTCGGGCGGACAAAAGCAGCGCCTTTCTATCGCCCGCGTTTTCCTAAAGGATCCCCCCATCCTCATCCTCGATGAGGCAACCAGCGCCCTCGATAATACAACCGAAATCATGATTCAGGCCGCGCTCGATGAGCTCTGCAAGGGCAGAACCACCATCGTTGTTGCCCATCGACTCTCAACCGTTAAGAACGCAAGCCGAATCGCCGTTATCTCGGAGGGCAAAATCACCGAATCGGGAACCCATGACGAGCTCATGGCTCTCGGCGGCACCTATAAAAACCTATACTCTCTGCAGTTCAGAGAATAATTAAAAAAACCGACCCCTCAAGCGGGTCGGTTTTTCTTTATCCATTCGCGAGGGGGAACGCCCTCGGCATTTTTAAAATATCGGCTAAAGGAATATATCGATTCAAACGAAAACGCATTGGCGGCGGCGGTAACCGAGTTGCCCCCAAGCAAAAACTCCTTTATAGCCTCGAGTCGAAGCGAATTATAATACCTCGCTACCGAAACCCCTATATCCTCGCGGAATCGCTTTTCGATATAAAACTTGTTGTAATGAAACTGCATCGAAAGCAGCTCGAGGGTTATTCTTTCGGTTATGTTGTTTTCGATAAACTGCTTTATCATAAGCGAAAGCGGTTCGGCTTTTTTAGGGGTTGCGGTTTCGCCAACCATTGATAAAAGTTCGCCTATCATCAAGGTTAGCTCGGCTTTGCATTCGAGCTGCGCCAAAACATCCCTTTTTTTATAAAGGTCGATAATTCTATATAGCCTATCGGCCATGCCTCTTCCCGCGGCCGAGAAAACCGGCGGGCAGGAGCCTTTTATTATATCCTTGCTTATAAGAATTTTTTCGTTTGCGTTTAGTCCATCCATGTCCCTAAAGCAGACAAATCTTTTCTCGCTCTGATGCGCCGAATAGGTCATATCAAAATGGATATGCGGCTGGGAAACGGGTTTTGATAAAACCTCGATACTATGCGGAACTCCGGGGCGAATAAAGATTATATCCCCCGCGCGGCAGATATAATCGACCCCATCGTATAAAAGCCGCCATTCGCCGCTCTCCAAATAGATTATCTCATAATCAAGAATGATGCGGCGGCTGATTTTAAAGTTGGCGGGCAGCAGCGAGCGCATCGCCACCCTAATATAGGGCGAGATTAAATTTATATCCATAAGCATCACACCAAAAAATGTTAAATTATTCGCAAATTTGTGATATTTATTTTATCATATATTTTCCGTATAGTAAAGACAAAGATTATAGGAGGTTTCACTATGTTTAAAGATCTTTCGAAAATAAAAAATGTTAAATCCCGTTCTATCTGTCCCGAAAACTTCACAGGAGAAAAGGGCAAGGCCGCAATGGCAACCGAGGGAGCGAACGCTCAGTATGCTCGCGAGCTTGGAATCGGCTGGAAAATCTCTCCCTGCGTTCATATAAAGCCGGGCGAAACCTTCACCCTCGCCGACATCCATGGTCAGGGTCGCATTCGCCATATTTGGGCAACCGATAACGCAAACCGCAACCGAAAGCTCATCCTCCGCGCATATTGGGATGGCGCAGAAAAGCCCTCTATCGAGGCTCCCATGTGCGACTTCTTTGCTGCCGCCGATTACCAGAGCTATTCCGAGCTCTCGAGCGCAGTTGTTTGCATTGGTCCCAAGCGCGGATTCAACTGCTATTGGGATATGCCCTTCTATTCGGGCGCAAAGCTAACCGTTGAAAACATTTATAACGAAACCATCGTTTTATACTATCAGATCGACTATACCCTCGAGGATTTAGAGCCGGGTCTTGGCTATTTCCACGCCCAGTTCCGCCGCGTTAATCCCCTTCCCTATAAATCGGTTTATACCATCCTTGATAATGTTAAGGGCAAGGGTCAGTATGTTGGAACCTATATGTTCTGGGGCGTTAACAACACCGGCTGGTGGGGTGAAGGCGAAATCAAATTCTATATGGATGGCGATACCGAATTCCCAACCATCTGCGGAACCGGAACCGAGGATTATTTCTGCGGCTCTTGGAACTTTGATGTTGGCGGCAAATATCAGGAGTTCACCAATATGTATTGCGGTGTTCCAAAGATTATCCGCCCCAATGGTCTTTATACCTCGCAGCAGCGCTTCTCGATGTATCGCTGGCATCTCTGCGATCCGATTTATTTCGATGAAGACCTAAAGGTTACCATTCAGGCTCTCGGCTGGCGCGATCAGGGTCGCTACCTTGCTCTTCAGGATGATATTTCCTCGGTTGCTTTCTGGTATCAGGATAAGCCGAGCGAGACCTTCCCCGATTTCCCCGATGCTGATACTTTAGAAATTATCTAAGAGGCGAATTATGAAAAAACCTAAGATTTTAGTTGTTGGCAGTCTTGTTATGGACCTAATCGTTTCAACCTCGCGCTTTCCCGAGCGCGGCGAAACGGTTATAGGCGGAACCTTCTCTACCGCTCCGGGCGGAAAGGGCGCAAACCAGGCGGTTCAGGCCGCAAGGCTCGGCGCTCGCGTTTCGATGCTCGGTCGTGTTGGCGATGATGATTTTGGTCGCGCCCTCATAAAAAGCGCCAAAGAGAGCGGGGTTGATACCTCGCACATAATCCCAACCGAGGGAATCTCCTCGGCGGTTGGAAATGTTCAGATTGAGCGAACCGAAAAAGGAACCGAAAACCGCATCGTTGTTGTTCCGGGCGCTAATTTTAGCCTAACCCCCGCCGATGCCGAATATCTGCGCGATACCATCGGCGAGTTCGATATGGTTATTCTCCAGCATGAAATTCCCTCCGAGGTTAATATTGCGGTTGCCAAAATGGCAAAGGCTGCGGGAGTTCCCGTTATGCTAAACCCTGCCCCCTCGGCAGAGGTTCCCGCAGAGCTTCTCTCATGCCTCACCTATATCGCCCCGAATGAACACGAAGCCTTTGATATCTGCGGCATCGCCCCCGAAGGGGATGATGGCATCCGCGCCGCGGCAAAGGCTTTTGCCTCTATGGGTGTAGAGAATGTTCTTATCACCCTCGGAAAGCATGGCTGCGTTTATACCGATGGCAAAGAAATCATCCGAAGCGGCTCTATTGATTGCGGCGCGGTTTTAGACCCAACCGCCGCGGGCGACAGCTTCATAGGCGCTTTCTGTACCGCTGTTTCGGCGGGCGCTGAGATAAAGGATGCCCTCGTTTTCGCAAACTCGGTTGCGGGCATAACTGTTACCGCTCTTGGCGCACAGAGCAGCCTCCCCTATTTAGATCGCGTTTTAGAAACAATGAAAAAGAATGGCTTTGAGGTTTCGGCCTTCCACTGCCTGAAAGGATAGTTTTATGAATAATCTCGATATGTTTTGCGAAATCAGTCGCGAGGAGTTTAATAACTTTATTGATAACCTCGATAAAGAAAGTCTCCGCGCCGCTGCAAAGCTCATTTTAGATTCAAAAAAGAATGGTGGCCGACTTCATATAACCGGAATCGGCAAACCCTCGCATGTTTCGAACTATATCGCATCGCTCATTTCCTCAACCGGAACCCCAACCTATTATCTCCACGGAACCGAGGCGGTTCATGGTTCTTGCGGTCAGCTCGTTCCGGGCGATGTTGTTATCTGCATCTCGAACAGCGGCGAAACTGTTGAATTAAAGGCAACCGCTGCCGCAATCAGAAATAACGGCTGCAGCCTTATCGCCGTTACCGGCAAAAAGGATTCCTGGCTTGGAAAGTTTTGCGAGGTTTGCCTTTTTGCGGGAGTTGAGCGCGAGGGCGGAGTTCTTAACCGCGCTCCGCGAGCATCAATTCTTGCCGAAACCTTCGTGCTTCAGTGCCTTTCGGTTCTGCTGCAGGAGCAGTCGAACCTAACTCCGCAGGAATATGTTAAACGTCATCCGGGCGGCGCTCTCGGCGCTCTCCGCGAAAACGAAAAGTAATAAAAAAGCCTGTCCAATCGGACAGGCTTTTAATTTTATTTTGCTTCTTTTTGGCTACCGGTCGGGTTAACGATACTATAACCAACATTAACAAGGTGGTCGGCCACACGTTCAAGACCAACGATAACCGAAGAATAATACGGGCTCACGTCAACACTGCAATTGCCCTCGGCAAGGCGGGCAAAATGACCCGCGATAAGATCCTTTTTCTGCTTATCAACGCCCTCCTCAAGTCGGGTGAGTTCGGGCAGGCGCTTTCTTTCCAGATTTTCAAAGGCATCCTTGGAAATCTCGAACATCTGCATAACGGTATCGCGCATTTCGGCGATGCTCGCACGAGCCTTTTCGGAGAAAGAAATCTTTCGCGCGATCATCTCGATTCCGATTTCATGGAAGTTTTCGGCATGGTCGCCGATACGCTCAAGGTCATTGAGAACATGGAAATACGAACCGATAACCTTTTCATCGCGCGCTTCTACAACGGTAGAAAGGCGGATAAGGTATTTGGTGAGTGCGCTGTTTGTAAAGTCGATAATCGCTTCGTTTCGAACAATTCTTTCGGAAAACTCTGCCGAACCTGTTTCCATAGCAACAAAGGCGAGGCGGCTGTTTTCCTCAACAAGCGAAAGCATATAATCGATTTCCTTCTTAACCTGCATGAGCGCAACGGTAGGCATTGAGAGGAGTCGCTCATCGACATACTTAAAGGTGATTTCCTCTTTTTCTTCTTTTTTATCTCTGATAACGGCGCAGGAATACTTAACCAAATGACAAACAAACGGAAGCAGCAGCACGGTTGTTGTTACATTGAACACAACATGGAATGCCGAAACGCGCATCTGAAGCGACATAGCATCGTTTCCCGGGAAAAGGGATACAAGCATGTTTACAACCGGTTCCTTGAATATCCAGATTATCGCGGTAAAGAAAACAGTTCCGATAACATTAAAGGTAAAGTGGATAAGCGCGATTCGCTTAGAGTTTGCATTAGCGCCAACCGAAGCCAAAAGGGCGGTAACGCAGGTTCCGATGTTGGCACCCAAAATTATAAACAGGGCAAGCTCGAGCGGTAAAACTCCCGTTCCAACCATGGCTATAACAACACCGGTTGCCGCCGAGGAGCTCTGGATAAGCGCGGTGAATACTGCGCCAACCAATATAAGCAGCAGCGGGAAATCAATCTTTTGGAAAACATCGGTGAACACGCGCTCAATAAGTGGGTTGCCAAAGGCCTGCTCGCTGCTCATAATATTAAGACCAACGAAGATAAGACCGAGACCGCTACACAAAAGACCTGCAAGCTTAACCTTTTCGCTCTTAAAAAAGCCCATCATAACTCCGGCAAAAGCCAAGAGATACATAGTCATATTAAAAACATCGTTTTTTAGCGCAACCAAAAGACCTGTAACGGTTGTACCAACATTGGCACCCATGATAATCGGGGTTGCCTGCATAAGCGACATAACGCCCGCATTAACAAGACCGATAACCATAACCGAGGTTGCCGATGAGCTTTGGATTATTGCGGTTACACCCGCACCAACACCAACGCCCGAAAAACGATTATTGCTTATTTTGCCAAGCACTCTCTTCATTCCTGCGCCCGCGCTCTTTTCGAGCGCATCGCCCATGAAATTCATGCCAACGATGAAAACGCCAACACCCGAGAGCAGCCAAATAAGACTCTCTATTAACTGCATTATTTCTTCCGAGGATAACATATCTTTTCTGCTTTTCTCTTTGTTATCTTGGACTACTCTTATAATATACCATAACATTCGCACAAATGTAAAGATGGAGCAAAATTTTTGTCGTTTGTTGCATATTTTATTCGGCTGTGGTATTATTTTTGTGGATTATGAGGAGGTGGCAAAAATGGAAAACCTAAAAACAATAAAATCCTGTTTTCTTTTTAAGGATTTGAGCGATTCTGATTGCCGCCTGGCTCTAAAGCGGTTTTCGGCGAGCTCCGCTTTTTATAAAAAAGGTGAGATTATCAAAGCCGCAGGCAACCCTCTTCCCTCTTTTGGGCTTGTGCTTTCGGGAACGGTTCAGGTTTTTATCGATGATATAAACGGCGACCGAATAATTATGGCAACCGTAGAAGAAGGGGTAACCTTTGGCGAATCGCTCTCGTTTTTGAAGGTAGAGGAAATCCCCGTTTCGATTTTTGCGGCCGAAGATTCCTCGGTTTTATGGCTCTCGGCAGCGGCACTTTCAAACATCTCCTGCGAGGATAAGCTCGGCAGCCTTTTGTTCAGCCGCTTTGTTTCAACCCTTGCGCATCGAACCCTCGATATGAACGACCGCATACAGGTTTTATCAAAGCTCAGCCTTCGCGATAAACTGCTAACCCTTTTCTCGCAATATGCGAATAAAAGCAATGCGCGAACCTTTTCGCTCCCGCTAAACCGCGAGCAACTCGCCGCTTATCTTGGCGTTAATCGCAGCGCCCTCTCGCGCGAGCTTTGCAAAATGCGAGATGAAAAAATAATAGAATTTTATAAAAACACCTTTAAAATACTTTAATTCCGTTGCAACCGCAACGGAATTTTGTTGTTATATGGTATATAATAGCCTTAAAGAAAAGAGGTTTTTATCATGAAAAAAATATTAGCATTATTACTCACCTTTGTTCTTCTCGCAACCTTTATGCTCGGCTGCGGCGGAGAAACCGAAAGTTCGAAGCCCGTTACCATCCGTATTGCGGGACTAAAGGGTCCTACAACCATGGGACTTGTTAAAATTTTCGAGGCCGCCGAGGAAGGAACCGCAAAGAACGATTATGAGTTCACCGTTGCAGGAACCGCCGATGAAATCACCCCTCTCCTTTTAAAGGATGAGCTCGATTTTGCCGCCGTTCCCGCCAATTTAGCATCGGTTCTTTATAATAGATCCGAGGGCGAAATAGTTACCCTCGCAATCAACACCTTGGGCGTTGTTTACATCGTTGAAAAGGGCGATAGCGTAGAAAGCCTTGAGGACCTCAAGGGCAAGACCATCTATGCAACAGGTCAGGGCTCTACTCCCGAATATGCTCTTCGCTATATCCTCTCGCAAAACGGAATCGACCCCGACAAGGATGTTACCATTGAGTTTAAGAGCCAACCCGATGAGGTTGTTGCCCTTTTAAAGAAAAACGATAGCGGAATCGCAATGCTCCCGCAGCCCTATGTTACCGTTGCAGGTAACAACATCGAGGGTCTTGAAATCAAAATCGACCTAAACGAGGAATGGGAAAAGCTCGATACCGACAGCATGTTCCTAACCGGAGTTTTGGTTGGTCGCCGCGAGTTTATCGAAAACAACCCCGAAGCAGTTGCAACCCTTTTAGAGGAATATAAAGCTTCGACCGATTTTGTTAACGCAAACCCCGAGGAGGCCGCGACCATCATCGAAAAGGCAGGCATCGTTAAGGCTGCTATCGCAAAAAAAGCTATCACCTACTGCAATATCACCTATATTGATGGAAAGGAAATGAAAACCGCTCTTTCCGGCTACCTAAAGGTTCTTTTTGAGTTGAACCCCAAGTCTGTTGGCGGAAAGCTACCCGCGGATGACTTCTATTATGAGAAATAAGCGATTTTTCGCGCGAATTATATCTATCGCGGTTGCCCTCTGCCTTTGGCAGGCGGCAGCCGTTTGGGTTGATGAGCGATACCTTTTCCCGGCGCTCAGCGATGTTTTCCATGCGCTGGGAAGAATTATATCCGAAACCGAAACACCCTCCATTCTTTGGATTAGTGCTTCGCGCATTGTTATTGGTTTTTTCTATGGTGTTTTAGCGGGCATCGCGCTCGGCATTTTGGCGGGCAGATTCCAAGCCGCCGAAATATTCCTTTGGCCCTATATGATAACCATAAAATCGGTTCCCGTTGCATCCTTTATCGTTATCGCTCTGATTTGGATCAGCTCCTCGGTTTTATCAACCTTTATTTCGTTTTTAATTGTTTTGCCCATAATCTATAATAATATTTTGGGCGGAATTCGCGGTGCCGACCGCAAGATGACCGAAATGGCCGACACCTTTGCGCTAACCCTTCCCCGCCGACTTTTATATGTTTGGACCCCCGCGGTTAAACCCTTTTTGCTAACCGCCGTTCGCTCGGCAGCGGGACTTGCGTTTAAATCGGGTATTGCGGCCGAGGTTATTGCCCAAAAGGGCGGAACCGTTGGCAACATGCTCCATCTTGCGCGCATCCATTTTGATGCCGCCGACCTTTTTGCATGGACAATTCTTATTGTTGTTATCGCCGGAATCTTTGAGCTGCTGTTTTCATCGCTGCTCAAGCTTTCCTTTGCGGGATTGGAGCGTTTATGATGATAGAATTTAAAAATGTTTCCAAATCCTTTGGCGAAAAAGAGGTTCTATGGGATTTCTCGCTCGCAATAAACAGCGGCGAGAGAATCTGCATTATGGGTCCCTCGGGATGCGGCAAAACTACCATCGGAAACCTGCTGCTCGGCAATGTTTTGCCCGATTCGGGCGAAATAGTTTGCCCCAAAGATTCCATCAGCGCCGTTTTCCAAGAAGCCCGCCTGTGCGAGGATTTTTCGGCTTTATCCAACCTTCGAATGGTTCTGCCCGATAAAAATCGAACCCTCGCCCGCGATATCCTTCTTCGCCTTATAAACGAAGAGG
>JAZOXC010000082.1:0-60350 GCA_045659535.1 Acutalibacteraceae bacterium | reverse complement strand
TATGTTGTCAAGCATTTTAACAAAATTTTTTTACATTTTTTTGTTCACTTTTTTCGGCCGTTTTCGACCCCTATATATATAATGTATAGCGCAGGGCAAAATAAAGGCCCCGAGCGGGGATGCTCGAGGCCATTTTTTATTCTGCTATTTCCCCTACCCCGTTTAGAATTACGCGGGGTGCATAGGGCATTTCTTTGACATCTTCCATCGAAGTTACACCCGAAAGAACCAAAACGGTATCAACTCCCGATTCGATACCCGCGATTATATCGGTATCCATTCGGTCGCCGATAATAGCGGTATCTTTAGTATCGCAATCAAGAAGTCGGATTCCGGTTCGCATCATAAGCGGGTTCGGTTTTCCGAGGAAATATGCCGGTTTTCCGGTTGCAAGCTCAATAGGAGCAACCAAGGCACGGCAGGCGGGAACAATCTGATTTCCCTCAACAGGGCCGGTCATATCGGGGTTGGTTCCTATGAGTTTTGCGCCGTTTTTAACGAGTTTTACGGCTTTGCAGATATTTTGATAGTTATAGGTTTGGGTTTCACCAACAACAACATAATCGGGATTTACATCATTCATGGAAATTCCCGCATTATAAAGCGCATTATAAAGTCCGGCTTCGCCGATACAATATACCGAGCAGCCGGGTTTTTGATGCTTTAGGAAATGGGCGGTTGCAAGGGCGCTTGTATAGAAATGGCTCGGGTCAACCTCGAGTCCCATTCGAGAAAGCTTTTGGCTAAGCTCGAGCGGAGAACGCTCGCTGCTATTGGTTAAAAACAAGAACTTTTTATTATTCTTATTGAGCCAATCCAAAAACTCATGAACACCCGGAAGGAGCTGATTACCATGATAGATAACGCCATCCATATCGCATATAAAGCCTTTTTTTGCTCTGATGTTTTCAAGTGTTACCTGCATAGGAAACCTCCAAAATTTTAATAAGCCTTGCCCCAATAAAGCATCTTATCCGCTTTTTTGCCGCAGCAAACGCAGGTATCGCCAACGGGATCCTGCTCAAACGGGATGCAGCGCGAGGAAACGCCTGCTTTTTCCTTGAGAGCCTCCTCGCATTCACGAGAACCGCACCACATAGCCTTGATAAAGCCGGGCTTTTCATCGGCAACCTTGATCATTTCATCAAGATCGCGTGCTTCATAGGTCATATTGTTTCTGCGCTCGAGAGCGGCAGCGAACATCGAGTCGCGCATTTCTTCAAGTAAGCGCGGAATCTCGGTTTCGAGGTCATCAAGCGAAACAAAATATTTCTGACGATTATCGCGGCGAACGATAACGCACTGATTCTTTTCGATATCCTTGGGTCCAAGCTCAACGCGGAGCGGAACACCCTTCATCTCATACTCGGCAAACTTCCAGCCGGGGCTCTGCTCGGAAAGATCGATCTTTGCGCGACAAAGCTTGGCAACGCGCTCATAAACCTCGGTTGCCTTCTCGATAACACCCTCTTTATGCGATGCGATCGGGATAACAACGGTTTGGATAGGAGCGATTGCGGGCGGAAGAACAAGACCATCATTATCACCATGGGTCATGATGATAGCGCCGATGAGACGGGTAGAAACGCCCCAAGAGGTCTGGAAGGGATAGGAAAGTTTGTTTTCCTTATCGGTGAACTGAATATTGAATGCACGGGCAAAACCATCGCCAAAGAAATGCGAGGTTCCGCTTTGGAGAGCTTTTCCATCGTGCATCATTGCTTCTATTGTATAGGTATTAACAGCGCCTGCAAAACGTTCTTTCTCGGTTTTAACGCCCTTTATAACAGGGATTGCGAGGAATTCCTCGGCAAAGCGGGCATATGTATCGAGCATGCGAACGGTTTCGGCCTCGGCTTCCTCTCTTGTTGCATGGATGGTATGACCCTCCTGCCACAAGAACTCACGCGAACGGAGGAAAGGACGGGTAGTCTTTTCCCAGCGAACAACGCTGCACCACTGGTTATAAAGCTTCGGCAGGTCGCGATAAGATTGAACTATATTGGCATAATGATCGCAGAAGAGGGTTTCGGAGGTTGGGCGAACGCAGAGGCGCTCCTCGAGCTTTTCGTTTCCGCCATGGGTTACCCAAGCAACCTCGGGGGCAAATCCCTCGACATGATCCTTTTCTTTTTGAAGAAGGCTCTCGGGAATGAACATAGGCATGCAAACATTCTCATGTCCGGTTTCTTTGAACATTCCATCAAGAATTTTTTGGATATTTTCCCAGATAGCATAACCATAGGGGCGGATAATCATACAGCCCTTAACAGAGGAATAATCCATAAGCTCTGCCTTTGCTACGATATCTGTATACCATTTTGCAAAATCCTCATCCATAGAGGTTATTGCTTTTACCATTTTTTCGTTTGCCATAAATAAACGCTCCGATTTCCTTAATAATCGGTAATATTATACTTTATTATTTAAAAATATGCAACACCTCTTTGCCCCTCTTTGGCAGAAAGTTTGAAATTTTTCAAAAAAACTGTTGACAAAGTTTACTTCTCGGCATATCATTTTCTTATAACACACCGCGAACCCGCGAAGCGGGTATATTTTTCAGGAGGTTTTTTGTTATGGTATTTGAGAAAATACGCGCAATACTCGCCAATCAGCTTGATGCTAATGAGGACGATATCACCATGGAAACCGATATCGCCGCAGATTTAGGCGCAGACAGCTTAGATGTTGTTGAGCTCATCATGTCTATCGAGGATGAGTTTGAAATCGAAATCCCCGACGAGAACATTGAAAATATCAAAACCGTCGGCGATGTTGTAAATTATATCCAGAGCATTCAGTAAAACCCTACCGTCTATGGTTTTTCCATAGGCGGTATTTTTTAAATACGGAGGTGAAAATATACCATGATAGAATCGATACTTGCAGAAAAATACGGCATTACCGCTCATTATTTTGAATCGACCGATTCGACCAATTCCCAAGCCAAGCGCCATGCCATAGAGGGAGCGGCAGAATGGGAATGTTTTATAGCAAAAAGCCAGAGCGGCGGCCGAGGCAGGCTTGGAAAAAGCTTTCATTCGCCCGAGGGTGGACTCTATCTTTCGGTATTGCTTCGCCCCACCCTTTCCTCAGGTGATAACCTACTTATAACAACCGCTGCAGCCGTGGCCGTTCGCGAAGCGATCAGTTCGGTTTTAGGGGTTGATACCAAGATAAAATGGGTTAATGATATCATAAAAGATGGCAAAAAGGTTTGTGGTATTCTTGCCGAATCGGCCATAATCGGAAGCGCGACCGCCTATACTGTTTTAGGGATCGGAATCAACCTTTTCGGAAGCGAAGAGGATATTCCCGATGAGCTCAAAAACATTATGGGATTCGTTGCAAAACGCGAGGTTGACGCGGAAGAAAAAGCCCTTCTTATCGCCGAGATTTTAAAGAATTTCAAAAAGTATTATGTAAACCTATCCGATAAGCCGCACCTCGAAAAATACAGAGAAAATATGATATGCAACGGTGCTGTTTTTGTGAGCCACGGGGATACCTCATATCCCGCGGAAATCAAGGCGCTCGATGATGATTTTCGGCTTATTGTTGAGCGGGATGGCGAGCTGATAGCTCTCTCTTTTGGGGAGGTTAGCACAAGGCTATGAAAAAGCGACTTAGAAGCATAACTTTATGTGCGCTATTCTCGGTTTTAATCATATTTTCCGCTTGGATAGCCATCCCTACCCCGCTGATGGTTCCCATAACACTTCAGGTTTTTGCGGTTGCGCTCTGCGGCTTTTTGTTGGGCGCAAAGCAGGCTGCAGCCTGCACCGCTGTTTATATCGCGATGGGGGCTTTCGGGCTTCCGGTTTTCTCGCATTTTAGCGGCGGAATCGGGGCGCTTAGCTCGACCGGAGGCGGCTTTATTTTCGGCTTTTTGATTTTAGGTATTTGTTGCGGACTGAAAACATTATGTAAACCAAATTTCTTGCTGCCGCTTTTAGGAATCCTCATCTGCCATATAATTGGTATTTTGCAGTTTTCGTTTGTTTCGGGGTGTTCGATTTTTGCGGCTTTTTTAACCGCCTCGCTCCCCTTTATTCTCAAGGATATTATTTTAGTTTGGTTGGCGGGAGCCATTGCAAAACGGATAAGGTTGGATAAATTTTTATGATAAATGTTATACATTTTGATAAGCAAATTATTGTTTGCGAAAAGCCCGCAGGGATTTTATCGCAGGCCGATTCTTCGGGCGCAAAAAATCTGCCCGAGGTTTTAAAAAAGGAGACCAATTCCTACTATGTTGAGGCGGTTCATCGACTCGATAAGCCGGTTGGCGGAGTTATGGTTTATGCCCGCCAAAGGGAGGCTGCGGGAATACTCTCGACCGCGGTTAAAGAGCGCAGAATGAAAAAGGAATATCTTGCGGTTGTTCATGGTGTTCCCGCCGAGACTAAAGGAACCATGAAGGACTATCTCTACCGCGATGCAAAGCATTGCAAATCCTATGTTGTTAAGCGCGAGCGAAAGGGCGCCAAGGAAGCGGTTTTGAACTACGAGGTTTTGGCGACCAAGCAGCTTGGAAATGAGACCTTTTCGCTTGTTAAGGTTGAACTTCTGACCGGCAGAACCCACCAAATCAGGGTTCAGTTTTCATCCCGCCAGATGCCGCTTGTTGGTGATGAGCGATATGGTGGCGCCGCGGATAAATGCAATATTGCCCTTTTCTCGCATAAAATCGAGTTCGCCCACCCCAAAACCCGCGAGATTTTAGAGTTTTCGCTAAATCCCCCGAAAATCTTTCCCTGGAATAAATTCGAAATATAAAAAGAGCCGCGAAATGCGGCTCTTTTTTATTCTACCGTTACAGATTTTGCGAGATTGCGGGGTTTATCAACATCGCAGCCCCTTGCAACCGCCGTATAATATGCCAATATCTGCAACACTACAGTAGCGATTATGGGGGCGAAAATTTCGTTTATTTCGGGCAGTATCAGAGTATAATCCGACACAGCCTCTACAGCATCGGCGGCCGCCGATATGCAAACCGAGAAAACCCTTGCCCCGCGGGACTTGGTCTCTCTTATATTGCTGACCATCTTTTCCATAACGGAGCTTACGGTAACGAGCGCAATAATCGGCACATTCGCATCAATAAGCGAGATGGTGCCGTGTTTTAGCTCGCCCGCAGGATAGGCTTCGCTATGGATATAGGATATCTCCTTTAGCTTGAGCGAGCCCTCCTCGCACACAACCGAATCCATACCTCGACCTATGAAGAATATATCCTCGTATTCCGCAATCTTTTCCGAAAGGCGCTTGATTCTGCCGCTCATCCTAAGGGTGACATCTATCGCATCGGGCAGAGAGTTTAGGAGCATATCACACAGCTCTCGGCAGCGACCCTCGGATATCTGCTTTTTTACGAGCGCAAGCTTAAAGGCTATTTGATAAAGCACAGCACACTGTACGGTATAGGCCTTGGTAGAGGCGACCGAAATTTCGGGACCCGCCCAGGTATATATAACATAATCAGCCAACCGAGCTATGGTTGAGCCAACCACATTGACTATGGCAAGAGTTTTTGCGCCCGCCGATTTCGCGAGCTCGAGGGCGGCTATTGTATCGGCGGTTTCACCCGACTGGGATATTAGGATAACGAGGGTGGTTTTGGATAAAATCGGGTCGGCATATCTGAATTCCGAGGCAATCTCTACCGAAACGGGGGTTCTTGAGAACCGCTCGATCAGATTTTTACCCACAAGCCCTGCATGCATTGCCGTTCCGCAACCGATAATTTTTATCTCGCTTATCTCCTCGATGCTTCTATCGAGAATATCGCAATCAAAATAGGGTATGCCATCGCGAAGGCGGGGCATTATCGTATTTTTTACCGCTTCGGCCTGCTCGTTTATTTCCTTGAGCATAAAATGATTATAACCGCATTTTTTGGCCGACTCGACATTCCAATCTATCTCGCGCTTTTCTGCCGAAACAATGGTTCCTTCGGCTGTAATAAAGCGAAGCTTTTGCGGTGATATCTCGGCAACAACACCCTCATCGAGCTGATAATATTCTTTGGTGAATGGCAGTATTGCGGGAATATCGGATGCTATATAGCCGCCGTTTGGCACCAAGGCACAGACAAGCGGGCTGCCGCGGCGAATAGCATAAAGTGTATCCTTTTTGCTTTTAAACATAACGCAAAAAGCATAGGAGCCGCGCAGGATTTTGGCCGCCGAATGGAGCGCTTTTACGGGGTCGTTATGCTGCTTATAAAAATAGTCTATGAGATATGCGGCAACCTCGGTATCGGTTTCGCTTTTGAATCTATAACCCTCCGAAATCAGCATTTTCTGCAGTTCTAAATAGTTTTCGATTATACCGTTATGAACAAGGCTGAGTCTTGATGAAACATGGGGATGCGCGTTGCGCTCGCTCGGTTCTCCATGGGTTGCCCATCGAGTATGACCGATACCCGATGTTCCTCTCAATTTTCTACCCGATTTAATACGGTTTTCGAGATTTTTAATTCTGCCCTCGGTTTTAATTGTTATGATTCCATCCTCATATACCGAAATTCCGGCAGAATCATAGCCCCTATATTCGAGGGCCGAAAGACCCGAAAGCAATACGGGTACTGCCTGCTTTTTTCCGGTGTATCCAACTATTCCGCACATATGCTAAACTCACTTTCAGTAATGCTTTGCCGCTTAAGAAAGCTGCCCATTTATAACCGAGGCAACCTCTTTTGCGGTTTTTTCAATAATCTTCTCATCATCGCCCTCGACCATAACGCGAATAAACGGTTCGGTGCCCGATGGGCGAACAACAATTCTTCCCATGTTGCCGAGCTCCGCTTTTGCTTTTTCGATTGCGGTTTTTATAACCTCATCGGTATAATAACGGCGCTTTCCCTCGGGCGAAACCTTTAGGTTTATTGTGGTTTGCGGGCATTTTTTCATAATCGCTGCCAAGGATGATAGTTTCTCGCCTTTGCGGCGCATCAGCGATAAAAGCTGTGCTGCCGTGAGTTGTCCATCGCCGGTTGTTGCAAAATCGCGAAAGATGATATGCCCCGACTGCTCCCCGCCAAAAACGGTATCCTCGAGCAGCATCTCCTCGAGCACAAAGCGGTCGCCAACCTTGGTTGCCACAAAGCGGATATCGTTTTGCTCGCAAAAGCGAATAAGCCCGAGGTTGGTCATTATGGTTCCTACCACGGTGTTCTTGGCGAGGCGACCCCGCTCTTTGAGATCGAGGGCGCAAATTGCCATTATTTCATCGTCATCTATGGGGTTGCCGTTTTCATCAACGCAAAGGCAGCGATCGGCATCGCCATCAAAGGCCACACCTGCATCGATCCCGTTATCAACAACATATTTGGATAGCGATTCCAAATGGGTTGATCCGCAAGCTCGGTTTATATTTTGTCCATCGGGAGCGGCATTTAATATATGCACATCTGCTCCGAGCGAATCGAAAATCTCTGCGGCGGTTGTGCTCGCGGCGCCATTGGCGCAATCAATCGCCACCCGAAGCCCATCGAGTGAATAAAGCACGCTGCTTTTTACATGGTCGCAGTAATCCTTTATTGCATTTTTCGCAACCGAAACCTTACCGACATCCTTGCCTATCGGCAGCTGTGGCATAGCGCATTTGCCGAGCACAAGATCCTCGACCCTTTCCTCGAGCATATCGGGAAGTTTGAAGCCATCGCCGCTAAAAATCTTTATTCCGTTATATTCCGCCGAATTATGCGATGCCGAAATCATAACACCCGCATCGGCTTTATATTTGCCCACCAAAAAAGCAACGGCAGGGGTTGGTACAACGCCAAGATTTATTACATCGGCGCCAACCGAGCATATGCCCGCTATGAGCGCGCAAGCAAGCATATCCGACGAGGTACGCGTATCCGCGCCAACCACAAAAATCGGTCTTCGGCGGCAGCCATCGGCCAAAACGGTTGCCGATGCTCTTCCTATCTGCATGGCCTGCTCACAGGTGAGCTCGCTGTTAGCCACCCCTCTAACACCATCGGTTCCAAACAATCTGCCCATAAGTTCAATCCCTTTCATATAGCGAAAAACATTATTTCGGTCGCTTCGACATAATAATTTTAGCATAGCTTTTTTTGCTTTGCTTTACCTCTCGGCATGCTCCAAACTTTTTTGTGCACTTCGCATTATTTATAAGCTATTTTATGCTTTTGGGCGCCTTTTTATCCAAAAAAATCCTCTAAAAAGCACTTCTAAAAAAGGAAAATTTTTGATTGCTGCAAGCTTTTCCTACTTTTTTATTTAAGGAAAACAAACATTCGCAAAATCAATAAAAATTAGCAATATTTGCTTGCTATTTTGTATATTGTGTAATATAATAATATTAATTTCATAATAGCACACAATTTGGAAGGTAATTTTTTAGGAGGAAAAACTATGAAACTGCGTTATGATGCGCCCGAATTTGAGCTGCTTCGAATGCTCGCTGCCGGAGATGTTTGCTTTGGCGATTCGAGTTTTGATGTTGAAGGCGAATTCGGCGACTACGAAACCCAGCCTGATGAGGGCGGAGACGATATTTAAGGAGGTAGGTTTAAAGCTATGAAAAGAATTTTAAGCATTATTCTTTCGGTTGCTATTCTGATAGGAACACTGACAGTTTTAACCCTGCTCCCCGTTTCTGCAGAAAATGCCGGTCCGATAAATCTCGTTAAAAACGGTGATTTTGAGGGTATCGATACCGATAACGACGGTGTTAAAGACAAGATTGAATACACCACCGATGACCAGGCAAACGCCTCGTATGATGGTGAGATGGTTGATCTTGCTCCCGTTGGTTGGAGAACTAACGGCACTTCTAAAAATATTAGAGTGGTTTACCCCTCTACCCTGTCCCCTGCAGGTTATCTTGCAAACTATAACCACATAGCTGCAACCATTAACCAGGGACAGAAGATGTATCAGGATGTTCGAATCGAGGCAGGTAAAACCTATACTGTTTCGGCTTTGACTACTGTTCGACCCCATACTGCCGACAAGACAGCCCAAACCTCATGGAAGTTTGCCATCTATCTCGATGCTAACACAGGCATCGCAGATGCAACCGTTCCCTCGGGAGTTGACTGGCTTTCGGTAAAGTTCCATAAATATACCGCAATTGCCGACACCACATATTATGGTGTTGGTGATTTCAGCAAGCAGACCTTTACCTTTAAGGCTGATGACTTTATTGCGGCTAACAACCTTACCGCCGGCGAAGATGGAAAATATCATGCCCGCCTTGTTTTCCACAACTATGATTGGTCGGGAAGTTTCAGCGGTCTTGTTGATGATGTTACCATGTATGAGGTTGTTGCCTTTACTGCAGGCGATGGCGGTTATATAAGCGGAACACAGAGCGGTTTTGCGGGCGAAGCCTATCAGAGCACCGCTGTTCCCTTCTATGGCAATACCTTTGCAGGTTGGTATGATGGCGACCGCCTTGTAACAACCGAAGCTACTATTAGCGGCAAGCTTTCCTCCTCGCTTACTGCCAAGTTTAATGTATATAACCAGATTACCGATGGTAACTTTGAATCGGGAACCACCGCAGGCCAGGATTACCTCAATGCCGAGCCCCATTCGGCCAACTCGGGTCATGCGGTTGTTATAGAAAACCCGACCACAAGCGCAACCATCCACGGAAATTATGTTTTAAAGGTTGATACAACCACCGCAGCAAACACCAACGCGGATATAGTTACCATTCCTTTTGATGTTAAGAAAAATACCCGCTATGTTTTCCACCTTTCTTATTACTCGGTAGATATTGATGCTACCGCTTATGTTGGTCTTCATTCCGAAACTTCCTTTAAAAATGGTTGGACCAGAAGCACCTTTGTTAAGAACCTAACCTACCATTGGGAAAAGGAAGGCACAACCAACCTTGGCTCTTGGTCGGTATTCGGCGGCTATGGCGGAAGCTATGGCATGATGCGCGAACAAACCCACGCAACGGTTAATGCCGGAAAGAACGGATGGGTTGACCTTTGGGTAACATTTGATACCGCAGAGGAAACCTCGATTTTTGCCGATGGCAAAGATACCGCCCATATGTTCTTCCTTTTGGGTGTCAGCAACACGACAATCAACACCTTCTACCTCGACAACATAAGCCTTACCGAGGCGGGCACAACCCAAAGCTCGGTTATCACCGCTTTGGCAGGCAAAAACGGTAGTGTTTCTACCGCTATGACCTATATCCCCGATCCGGTTTGCTATGTT
Source organism: Acutalibacteraceae bacterium (assembly GCA_045659535.1). Classification (GTDB taxonomy): domain Bacteria; phylum Bacillota; class Clostridia; order Oscillospirales; family Acutalibacteraceae; genus SIG589. The sequence continues at coordinate 50,130 of JAZOXC010000082.1, read as the reverse complement.
GATTTTGGTGGCGCCAAGAAGGGTCAGGCCGCTACCGCCGTTGACGGAACCACCGCATATGCACAGATCCCGATCAACCGCTATACCGCAACCCCGAGCGAGGGCTTCTCGTTTGCAGGTTGGTATGATGCCAGCAACAAATTAGTTTCGACCAACCCGACCGAAACCTTCTATGCCGAGGGTGTTTATACCGCTAAATTCGCAAGCGCTCCCTATGCCGAGGATGGCGGATATGTTGTTGCGAGTGATAACGACACCTACACCGCAAAGGCATACTACGGCAACAAGTTCCTCGGTTGGTATGATATGGATGAGCAGCTCATCTCCACCGAAGAGACCGTTGCCACTCAGGTTGGAATGCATGCAAAGTTTGAAAAGCACAACCTTATTTACAACGGCGACTTTGCAACCGACTATGTTAACTACTATGTTCAGAATTCAAGCTCCTCCGCTTCGATAAAGACCGATAAGGATGGTAACCGCTTCCTGCGCATGGAATCGGTTACAACCGGAAATGCTCTTTATTCCTTCCAATGGAATTTCAAGCTTGAGAAAAACAAGAAATATGTTATCTCTTATAAGCTGCGCTCGGGCATAGATGAGAACGGAAACTACCTTTCCACTCAAGATATGGCCTTCCGCAGAATACTTCTTTATAACCAGGGCAACCGTTCCTATGCTTGGAGCGACCCGCTATTTGCCGAGCAGATCGCTATGACCAGCGGTTCGAAGCAAAGCTATATTAGTGATGTTGATCTGCTTCCCTCGGGCGGCAGCGACCTTAATCCCTCCGGTTCATCCACCTCGTTCCCCGGAGTTTTCACCAAAGAGAGCGATGAATGGACCTACTATTCGATAGTTCTCGATACCTCGAGTGCCGTTCTTGCAAACGGAACCGATATTTCCGAGAATATCGACCTCGCACTCATCTTTGGTGCAAACGGCGGCGGAACAATGGCGCTTGATATCGATGATATCTCGGTTTCCGAGGTTAAGAATGTTATCTCTATCGCCACTACCGATGGTGGTAATGTTATGGCCGACCGACTCGCATCAACCAAGGTTATCCCCGCCACCATTACCGCTGTTCCGAAGGATGAATCCTACATGTTCTTAGGTTGGGTTGATTCAAACGGCAACCCGCTTTCGGCAACCAACCCCTATGTTACCTTCGAGGCTGCCAACCTCACCGGAAACTTTGCATACTTCGATCCCGAAGGAACCCAGTTCCAGGTTAATGCCAAGATTGAAAAGCAAAACGGTATCTACGGCGGTTATATAACCGGCAACAAGACTGCAGAGGGTGTTATCGGAACAACCGTTACCTTTACCGCTGTTCCCTATGCAGGAAACACCTTTGATGGCTGGTATATCGATGGTCAAAAGGTTTCCTCTAACGCACAGTACACCTTCTATATTGCACGCAGCTGTGATATCGTTGCTAAGTTCAATATAAACAATCTCTGGCCCGATTCGGGTTATGAAAACACCATTCGCAACACATCTATCCTTTCGGATAAGATTTTTGAAATCGATCCTAACGGCTATGCCGAATGGCACTCATACAACCCCTCGCTTTGGTGGGATGCAAAGGTATTAACCAGCAAGCCCTACTCCGGCGAGGCCTCGCTCGAGCTCACTCACCGCAACAACGAGGTTCTCCGCAAGATTGATGGTCTTGAGAAGAACACCGATTATGAGCTCTCGTTCTATTGGTTTATTCGCAATTCGCTTTCGGCAGGCGCAGGCTCTGCTCCCTCCCATCTAAAGAGTGTAAGCTTCTATGATAAGGATGGCAAGAAATTCAGCTCTACAATACTCGACGCTCAATACAACGCCGACTTCCAGCAGACCAAGGTTTACTTCAATTCCGGTGATTATACCGAAATTTATGTTGCTATAACCTACTATGCAGGAAGCAGCACCATTGTTTGCGATGATTTCTGCTTAATGCCCGGCAAAAGCGATGATTATGTTACCGTTTCTTATGACAGCGGAGATGAGCGCATCGGAATAATCACCGAGCTTGCACACAAGGGCAGCTATGTGATCAAGGCGCCGAGCTCGCTACCTCCCGCAAAAGATTTCGTTAACTGGTCGATGGGAGCTAACACCTATGTTAAGAACGATACCATCAACCTAACAGGCGATATCACACTTACCGCAAACTACAAGGATTTCACAAGCCCCAATCTCTCGACCGAAAGCGATTTCGATCCCGATAACTATGATTTCACCTTTGTAGTTCTTCCCGATGAGCAAAAGCTCCTCATCAACTACCCCGATTACTATGTTGATATAGCAGATTGGATTTCGGGCAACAAGGATGCCTATAACATTGCAGCCGTTCTTTCGATGGGAGACCTCACCGAAAACGGAAGCTACAACCAATGGTATAATGTTTCGAATTCCTTTAGCTCGGTTATAGGAAAGATTCCGTTTGCCATCTCGCTTGGTAACCACGACTACATAAATGGTGCCAGCACCGGCGCATACAATGCAACCGCCGAACGCAAAACCGGACTCTTTAACAGCATGTTTAAGCAGTCGCAGTTTAACACTCTTCCCCAGTGGGGCGGCGCTTATGATGACTCGATGGATAACACATATCATAAGATTAATGTTAACGGCGTTAAGCTTATGATTATCTCGCTCGAGCTTTATCCCCGCTATGATGTTATAAAGTGGGCAGGCGAGCTTTGCGAGCAGAATCCCGACTATAAGGTTATCGTTACCACCCATGCACACTTGGCTGCTGATGGCACCCGCGCAACCGATGCGGAGAGCCCCTATATCTTCACCAACCCCGAAGATTCGAGCAACCCGCAGGAGCTCTATGATCAGCTTCTTAAGGTTTACCCCAACATTATCATGCTCCTCTGCGGACATGAATCCAACTCGCAGACCAAGGTTAACACAACCAAGGGCGACAACGGAAATACCATCTACGAAATCCTTATGGATAACCAAAACGATGATATCAACTACAAAGGCGTTGGTAATATTGTTCTCATGGGATTCTATGACAACGGAAATATGGTTGATTTCACATCCTATTCCACCGTTCAGGATAAGTATTTCTGCAAGGGTGTAAACGAATTCACCTTAGCTCTTGACAAGACCGTTGATTCAACAAGCGGCGGCGATGTTAGCTATGATAAGGCAGTTGTTGGCGGAACCTTGATTACCACCTATACCGCTGTTCCCTACTATGGAAACACCTTTGTTGGTTGGTATGATATCGATGGAAATCTTGTTTCCAAGAACCTAACCCATGCAACCGCTACCTACAACTACCTAAAGGCAGTATTCTCGGGTCCCAACACCATTAGAAACGGTGATATTGAGGGCGATGAGATGCCTTCGATCATATTCTCTAACACAAACCGCCTTACCATTAGTCAGTTTGATGCTGCCCTTTCGGGACACGGAAACGGATACCTAAAGTTCAGCGCTCCCTCGCAGGAAACTGTTCAAACCGGTTTTGCTCTTAATGTTGAGAAGGATACCGACTACAGTCTTTCCTTCGACCTTAAGATTACCGACTTTGGTGCAAACGGCGGACTTCGTATCGGATTTATGTATAACCTCTTAAATTGGGAGAGCAGCGCTATCATGGGCGCTACCACCCAGTTTTACAAGAATCCGACCACCGGCTACACCAAAACCTATTCCACCGAGGCAGGAACCGCACACCGTCCCGGTGGCAACCTTGCCTATACCGAATACACCGATAAATTCGGCAGCGATTGGGTAAGGTTTACTATTTCCTTCAATTCGGGCAGCGATCCCAACGTATTCACAAACGGCGATAAGGGAACCGTTTACCTCATGATTCAAAACCTCAACAATGGTCTTGAGATGCAGCTGGATAACTTTATCCTCGCAGCGGCATCCGAGGTTATTGCAGAGGCCGATGTTGGCGGATTTGCAGCTGCCGATAAGGATGAGGCTGTTATCGGAACCGAAATCACCTTCACCGCAACACCCGAATACGGAAACGGATTCGATGGTTGGTATGATGCGGCAGGCAACATTGTTTCCTACTATCCCACCTTCACCACCACCGAATACATACACCTTATTGCTAAATTCAAGGTATTTAACAGCATTTCTGATGGCGGATTTGAGCAAGGAACAACCGGCGAATGGTTCGCAAACAAGGGTGTTACACTCGAAAACGCTGTTCATACCGATATCTCAGATAGCGAATTCGGAAACCGCTACCTAAAGGTTACCGATAATGCAACCGGATATCTAAACTTCGGTTTGCCCATTAAGGCCGAGCCGGGCACCCAATATCTTGTTCACTTCTCGTTTAAGGTTACCTCTACCACCAACTCGCGAATTGATATAACCTTAAGCCCGAAGAACAGCTGGGGTGCTTTCGCAAACAGCACAACCTATCTCTCCACAGAGGCAGCCAGCGAAACCGATACCTCGCTTTATGACAACAAGTATCCCAACACCATCACTAGAAAGTTTGGCGATGGATTTATCGAAGCCAACATAATCGTTAACACTGCCGAAGAATTGGCAGATGGCGAAACAATGTATCTCCTTATGGGCGCAAAGGCCGACGGAATTTATTACATTGATAACGTTTCGGTTATGAAGGTTGATGATATTGCTCCCTCTATTCTTGGTGCAACCCTCGTTACCGAGGCCGGCAAGTATAAGGAAGGCACTATCTCGTATAAATCCGATGTTGGATTTATTCCGACCTCCTCGGTTCTTACCGAAATCGGAACCATAGCTATGCCGACTCAGCTCTTCACAGGTGAGCTCACTTGGGATGTTCCCGGTGTTAGCTATGCTGCACTTTCTAACAGCGCAGGAATCAATCTTGTTGGTAATTCCTTCTATGCAACCTTTACCAATACCGATACAATCAACCCCTCTGCCAAGATTTCGGCAAGATCTTATTGCAAGATTACCGATAAATACGGCAAGTTTAACTGGACCTTCTATTCCGGAAACGAGGATGCCTCCAAGGCTATCGTGGGCGGAACCTATAACCGTTCGGTTAACCAGGTTAAGAGATTATTGGCGGTAGCTCTCATCGATGCCTTCGCAGGCAACTATCCTGCCGACTTCTGGAGCGACAGCGATGTTAACGAGACCACCAATGTTAAATCCTCTGCAAGTGTTTCGGTTGATAAGGTTTGGAACTTTATTAAGCGTAATGCTCATCTTCAGTCGGGAGTTAACAACAGTGTTCCCGAAAAGGTTAACCTCATAAATGATGGTAGCTTTGAAAATGATGAGTTCTATGTTGGAAACTTTGAAAACCGAGTTGTTACCGATAATCCCTACTCTTACACAACCTATAATGAAAGCAATGGTATTTGCTATGCATACGACCATAACGGATTTATCTACTACTCGGGTAGCGACTACATTATAGGCGCCAATGCAACCTTCGATTCGTATTTCTCGATCGATAGTTCATATGCCCATACAGGTAACCGCTCGCTCAGACTTTCAACCCGCGCAGGAACCGCATCCTATATTCTGCGCGATCTTATTCCCAATACCGATTATGAATTCTCGTTCTATTGGTATGCACAAACTCCTGTATTCCTTGGAAGAGCCTATATCTATCCGCACAAGTTTATGAATGCAGGATACTCCTATTATCAGGACATCGAGATTGATGGAGTTAAGTATCGCCAGTATAAATATGGTGAAGCGGAATACCTGGCTCCGAAGCTTCTTTCGCTTCAATCCTATGCTCTTGATTATCAATTAGGACCCATGTATGCAAACTGGGATTGGCAGAAGGTTACCCTTCGCTTTAACTCGGGCGATGACACCGAGGCAGTATTCGGTCTTGGCTATGGAAGCCGCCTGAACTCGGGTACTGTTTGGATTGATGACCTCTCCTTAACCCAGATTGATGCTCCCACCTATGGCATCGAGAACGGAAACTTTGAAAACGGCAGAAATGGTTGGGAAGGCAGCGCTTCGACCTATGATATCGATGGCGAGCCCAGCGCAACCTTAACCGAGAGAGGTCAGTACCTCAAGCAGAGTGCTACCGTTAAGCGCTACACCGACTACACCCTAACCGTTAAGGCAAAGACAAGCGAAGCCGGTGCTCTTTACTTTGGTGTTACCGATGCGGGTGCCACAACACTCAACCCGACCACCTCTTATAGCGCAAACTCCTCGATGACCACCGATAAGACCGGTGTTTCGACCTATAAGGTTAGCTTCAACTCGAGTGATAATTCGGCGGTTGATGTTTTCCTGCAGTCGGTTTGCGACAGCAAGGTTAGCATCCTATCCGTTTCGCTCGATGAAACCGAAGAGCTTATAACCTATGAGTCGGTTGATTTTGAGAACAGCATGATTAAGGTTGAGGGCGGATTTGCTCCTGCCTACACCATTGCCAAGACTAACAAGCTTTGGTATGCTATCTCCTCCTCGACCGCACATTCGGGCAAATATTCGCTCCGCATGAATGCTACCTCGAGCGATACCGATCCCAAGAGCGATGTTACAACCAATGATGGCGATCTACTGCGCCACCCGCTATATCAGGCTTGGTCCACATTTAGGGTTAATCCGGGTGAGTGGTATACCATTTCCTATTATGTTAAGGCCGATAAGGCAGGAACATCTTTTGATAGCTCAATTCGAACCGTTGACTCGGGCGACTGGGATTACATGCACGCACTCGACAAGCAGACTGTTACCCTTTCGAATACCGAATGGACATTGGTTACTCATACCTTCGCAAATGATCGCGCCGCAGCTGATGCTTGCAACGTTAACCTTGTTTTCTCGGCAAACGACAGCACAACATCGAACCTCCATTTCGATGATATCCAGATCAAGCGCACAAATGCTATAGCAAGCAGCGACCCTGTTACTGCTCCCTATACCGAATCGCTTTATAACCTTGTTAGCGATGGTAGCTTTGAAAACGGCAACTCGCTTTATAGCGGCGGAACCTTTATGAGCTCCTCGGATGCATATGATGGCGGCAAGTATCTCCGCGTTTCGGCCGGTCAGAAGCTTATCGTTCCCATCAACACCCGAATCGACTATAACTATAAAGATTACTACAACTATACCCTTTCGGCTGCTATCCGTTCTTCGGCAAGCGGCGCAGGATATATTGGCATCTCGGCAACAGCCGATGGCAAAACTCCTGTTCTCAATGCTGATGGTTCTATCGCCTCGATTAAGGCATCGGGAACCAATTGGAGCTTTGGCGCATTCAAGTATCTAAGCCCCGATGTTCGCCCGACCTATCTTGTTATCGAATGTACTGCAGGATATATCGATATTGACTATGTTTCCTTCTTCTCGGATATCCATGCGTTCGAAAACAGACCCAACGAAACCGCTGATGAGGCTTATGACTACGATGATATGTCGAACGCTGTGGAGGGCGGCGGAACCGCTGGTGCAGGCGCAGCTACCCTAACCGTTAACAATACCACCTCGGGCATTGTTAACGATACCTTCTCGGGTCTTACCTCAACAGTTTATTTCCCGCTTATTGATGATGTTATGGGAAGAGACTTTACCGAAGAACAGCTCCATGAAGAGCTTACCCGCATGAAGAACGCAGGTATTACCCGCGTTAGAACCATGTTTAGATCGCAATGGGCATATACAGGCGATGTTAACAATCCTTGGGATTGGAACTCTTCTGAGATGCAGCAGTTCTATAAATGGTGTCAGTTGCTCGAGGATTACGGCATTGATGTTATGATCCTTTGCGGATGGCATCTCTCCTCGGCGGTTTATGGTTCTTCCTCGATTCCCGAGGTTGATTACCTCTCTCCGCGAATTGTTGATGCAAACGGCAATATTCAATATGCTATCTCTTGGGGTATATTCCATCCCGCTATTGATCTTGACCTCGCAGCAGACAGATATGCTACCTGGATGACCGAGGCTGTTTTGGCTATCCGTAATCATGGTGTTACCAACCTAACCCATGTCCTATCCTTTTACGAGCCCTCGCAACAGAACGGCTCTCTCTAACAGGGTGCTCATGCTGCTCAGATGCTCAAGATTGTTGATCGATTGGTTGACAAGATGTATGCAACCTATACCGACAGCAGCAAGACCCAAACCGTTCGCGATTCTATTATCCTTGTTGGCCCCAACCAGTCGGGTCCGAGCGGGCACGCAGGTCTTGCAGAATACTTCGCCAAGAATTCTAAATATGGCTACGATCTCTATGATGTTTGGACCACCCACCTCATCGAAGGCAGCCAGGACAGAACCGGTGAATACGACCCTGCTCCCGTTGTTGGTGCAGAAGGCGATGTTTACTGGGAGGCTTATGACCGCTTCGCAGCTTGGCTCTCGAATCTCGAGGCTGTTAATCCCAAGTTCTCGGATGTTACCTTCTGGTGCGATGAGTTTGCATCGAGCGGCTACAACTTCATGCAGCTCTATGATGATGAAGGTCAGCGCTGGTGGGGCGTTAAGAACGCAAACCAGTTTGTATCGCTTATGAACGCAGGTCTCTCGGGCGGTATCCTATGGCAGTTTGCCGACTGCTTATGGTCGTACATCTCGGGTAGCGGCGGCGAGTTCCAGTATGGCAACCATATGGGCGGCGCAACCACCTCGCTTATCCAAACACAGACTCCCTATTATATCTACTATTCAACCAGCCTACTAACCAAATACTTCTCCGGATCGGATGACGGAACAACCTACTATTCATCCTCGACACACGACAATATTCATATCGCAACTGTTAAGCTTGCTGATGGAAATTGGTCGGTTCTCGTTGTTAACAGCAGCGAAAGCGAGCAGAATATTAGCGTTAACTTCGCAAAATCGATCGGCGGAAAGAATATGTATCGACATGTTTATGATGTTGAAAGCGTTGAGCGCGATTCGCGCGGCGCGATTATCGATGCCGACAAGACCTATAGCGGCGTTACAACCAAGATAAACGATACTATTCCCGCAGGCAGCGTTGTAGTTTATACTTCGATTAAGGGATAAATTTTAAAAAAACCGTCGGGAAACCGGCGGTTTTTTGTTGCCATATTGAGGCAAATATATTATTATATAATCATAACCTATAAAGGAGTATCGATATGATTAAGGAAACAGATTTTGGCGAGCTTTATGGAGTTGAGATAACCAAATATACCCTCGTAGGTGCGGGCGGTCTTGAGGTTTCGATTATCAACTATGGCGCAACCATAACCAATATAATTTTTGATGGTCGCGATGTTGCCCTCGGCTACGACTGTTTAGAAGACTACCTAAAGTCGGGCGGATATTTGGGCGCCACCATCGGTCGCTACGGCAATCGCATCGGCGATGGAATATTTAAGCTCGGCGGCAAGGAATATGAGGTTGGCTGCAACGAAAAGGGCATCACCCATCTGCATGGCGGCTTTGTTGGATTTGATAAGCAGCTTTGGGATGTTGTTGGCGCAAATGAGGGCGATGAACCCTCGATTTCCTTTAATCATATCTTCGATGATATGGAGGAGGGCTATCCCGGCGAGCTGGATGTTACGGTTATATTCACAGTCACCAAGGATAACGCGCTGCGCATAGAATACAAGGCCATCGCAAGCAAGGAAACCATTATAAACCTAACCAATCATACCTATTTCAACCTAAACGGCTATGATGGCGGAAATATCCTTGATAACGAGCTTTATATTGATGCCGATAACTTCACTCCCTATAATGATAAACTCGTTCCTACGGGCGAAATTCGCGATGTTTCGGGCACTCCCTTTGATTTCAGAACCGCAAAAGCTATCGGCCGCGATATTGAGAGCGATGATGAGCAGATGCGCTTTGGCGGCGGCTTTGATCATAACTTCTGCCTAAACGATGGCGACGGGGTTAAGATCATTGCCTACAGCCCCAAAACGGGAATCGAAATGAAGGTTAAAACAAGCGAGCCCGGAGTTCAGCTTTATACCTCGAACTTCCTTTCGAATGTTCTCGGAAAGGGTGGCGGACTTTATAAGCATCAAGGCTTCTGCCTCGAAACCCAGCACTATCCAGATAGCCCCAACCATGATAACTTCCCCTCGACAGTTCTCCCTGCCGAGACCGATTTTTATAGCATTACCGAATACATCTTCGGCAAAAGATAAAACAAAAAAACCTCCCCGATTCGGGGAGGTTTTTTATTTTACTTAACGCGGGTTAGAACACTGCCTGCGGGGAAGCTCGAAAAATAGCCAACAACTACTTTTAGTTTCTTGCTGTTTCCACTTAGAGTATTAACATCATCAGAACCTACTCTGAAGATGAGAGTTTCGCTATTAACATTATAGCCACCGCGGAATCCGCTTATGCTTCCATCACCATCATATTTTTCAACCTGCTCGTTAATATCAGCATAGAACTTGGTTAGAGCATACTGAATGCGGATATCTGCATCCTTAAGCGCTTCGGCTGCTGCCTTGAAATAAGGAGCAACGAATGCCTGACCCGAACCATCGGAGCCCTCGAAATTAGACCAGCCCTGATAGGGTTTACCTGCGAGCATATCCTCCATATCCCATGCTATAGATTCTTCGATTGTGAAATTCGAAGAATACCAATTCTCCTTGGCCGAATCGAAGTCATCGGCATAACCATTCTCGATTAAGAAGGTTTCAACATCGCCGGTTAATGCCTCAAGAATATTTTCGCTGCCGTTCGGTGCAACCTGCATATAGGTAATATATCCATCGCTATCTGCAGACTTTTGAATCTTGAGATAGGTTGCGCCACTAACATTTCCATCCTCATCATAACTCTCGATTCTCCAAATACCATCGAGATCGGATAGAGTGTTTATATCGAGCTTAGAAGCGTTGTTCTTGGTGTCGCCGATGCGCTCCCAAACCGAGTTCGTATGGAAGGGTTCGTTCCAGCTCTGGGTTACGGTGAATTTTTTGGAATCACCCTCAAAGCTGATGGGAACATTATACTGAGGAACGGTTATCTGTAACGAATCGAAATCGATTTTGGCAACGAGTTTGCTGTTCTTTGAAAGTCTGAGTTCGCCTTCTTTGCTGTATTTATCGCACAGATAATAGTCCTTATCCCACAGGGAAACCATATATAAGAATGCATCGAGTTCTTCTGCGGTTCCGTTCTCCTTGATGCGCTTAGCCTCGGCTTTGAACAGCTCGGAGAAGTCGCCGGTGGCTTGTTGCTCGAAATAACTATAATATTCTGTCATAAAATAATCATAATCAAGCTCATACCAGGATATTATTTCGTTGGGGGTTTTGCCTAAGAAACCCATTTCGGCAAGATAGCTGAAATCGTTATCACCGAATAGATCGAGGATATTGCGGCTTCCCTCTTTGTTTACAACGAGGGTAACAGAAAGCAGGTTCGAGCCGTTATCGAAAACATCATAATATTCTATTCTGCCATCGGGATAGGTTACCTTCCAAAGGCCTGTGCCTTTGCTGCCCGAAGAACCGCCGCCGCATGCAGCAAAGCTAAAGACCATGACTGCTACTAATAAAATTGCAATAAGTTTTTTCATTTTTTGTTTCTCCTTTTTTCCTTTTGAGGCTTCCCTCTGAAAATAGGTGGTTTTAGAAAACCCTATGGTTTTATTTTATCATAAAATTTTTCATAAAAAAAGGGCAGATTCGAAAAAATCCGCTCTTTTTTTGTTTTTTTAGTTAAGGATGCAGATATTTTTTAGTTTTTGAGATAACTCCGCAATCGGAAGTCCGACAACATTGAAATAGTCGCCCCTGATTCCGCGAACCAATATAGCGCCTTTGCCCTGAATTCCATAGGCCCCTGCTTTATCAAAGCTCTCGCCTGTTTTAATATAAGAATCTATATCACTATCGGACAGCGGATAAAATTCGACCTCGGTTTTAACGCTAAAGGTTTCTATTTTGCCGGAATATGCTATCGCGCAGCCGGTTATAACCTCATGGGTTTTGCCCGAAAGGCTACCTAACATTTCCCTTGCCTCGGCTTCGTTTTTTGGTTTGCCGAGCATCGCACCATCCGAGAACACTGCGGTATCGGCGGCGATAATTAGGGCATCGGGGTTGCGAGCGGCAACCTCTATCGCCTTTTCGCGCGCCAAAAACTCGGGGCGCGAAAAAAGCGGAATTTCGGCGGGGCAGAATTCCTCGCCAACGGGTACATCAATAGAAAAATCGCTGCAAAGAACGCGAAGTAGCTCCTGCCTTCTTGGCGATTTAGAGGCTAAAATAACTTTCATGACATATCTCCAAACAAAAAATATCCTGCGGCTATTATACCACAGGATATTTTTGATTACTACTGATTTTTATTAAGCTGGCGGTATTTTTTTGGAGTCATTCCGGTTTTCTTTTGGAACATACGATAGAATGCACTCTGCGAATTGAAGCCGCACTTATAGCTTATAACATCGATGGGATCCTTTGTATTGATAAGGAGGTCCTTCGAAAGGTTTATCTTCTTTTCGGCAACATAGCTCGAGAAGTTTGCTCCCATATTCTTTTCAAAGAAACGGCTGAAATAGGAGGAATTATAGCCAAACTTGGCTGCGGTTTTCTCAAGGCATGCGCTTGAGAAATCATTATCAACAAAGTTTATAATGCGCTCGAATTCCTTATTATACTTGCGCTCTTGATTATCGGAACTATGGCGGATAAGAATCGAAACCAATGCAAGAGTAAGGTTTTTGAGGATGATTTCGGTAAAGCGGTCGTAGGTATTATATTCCTGCTCGATCATCATGATGAGATTTTCGATCTCTACGCGATCGGAATTCTGCAGGCGAATAATACCGCCCTGCGGGAGGTTTGAATAATCAAAAGATTCAACACCCTTAAAGAGCTGATTGGTTAGGAACATGATATTCAGAACCTCGGCCTCGGAATCGGGGGTTACTCTTTTAAGCTCATGGCTATCGCCAACATTTAGATATATAATATCGCCGCGCTGAACGGTATGTTCAACACCATTTATAACCTGGATCATAGGACCACGCAAAACATACTCAATCTCAACGAATTGGTGCGTATGAGCGGGTAAAGTTGTGCTCCGGTCATGGTTGATTACAAGAAATTCGCAATTCTTTGCGTTATCATGTAATGCCATTTGTAAACTCCAGTTTACCATAGTTGCCTCCAATTACTATTTGATGGGGAAAATGCCACCGCCACCGATATTGCCGCTGCCGCCTATACCGGATGAAGAGCTTGCGGGCGGCGGAACGGGGGTGGTTGAACTAACCTCAGAGCTACTCTCCCCTCCGCTAACTACTTCGCTGCTCGAAGAGGGCGAAGATACAGAAGGAGTAGATGACGACGAGGGTTTGCTGCTTGTTGAAGGAGTAATAACCTCGCTTGAAACGGGAACCTTGCTTGCAGATGTATCGGAAGCATTGCCGCTTTGGGGTTTACTCGATACATTGCTCGGTTTCGAAGAGCTCTCGGGTTTTTCACTTTCGGGCTTGTTAGAGGGTGCGGGGGTAGCGCTTGATGACTCATCGTTTGATGAAATTTCATCATTGGATGCTACATCATCGGATATCGAGGGTGTATCATTTTGATTTTCGGCTTTTTCGCCGCAAGCGCCAAGACAGAATAAAAAGGTCAATGCTAATAAAAGAGCTATTGCATTTTTCATGTTTTTCCTCCAAATTCACTCTCAACGAGTATAGTATATCACATTAAAAAGAGTATTTGTTACTAAAATTTCACGAAAATATATCGGTTTTTTACCTGTTAACCGAGAATATAACATATTTGCGCTTGAAATTTGTCGATTTTCACCAAAATTGTCCAAAAAAGGTGAAAATTGTATTTTTGGTGGCTATTTTCTGATAAGCGAGATGGTATTGAAATAGGTTTTTGACTCCCCTACCCCTAAAACATCGATACCAACCTGACGGGTTAGCTCGATATTATCGCCCGCATAATGCGAGCTTTCGCAGCTCCACGGTTCGATGCAAACATAGGAAGCTCCGGGAGCCGACCAAAGGGTTAAAACACTATAGTTTCCGAGACCAACCTCTATCTCATAATCTACATCCTCGCGAACGAGGCGAACCGATTTTGAGTTTAGCGACTGCAGGGTTACTGCGCCGGTTTCGAACATCCAATCAGATAGCGGCAGCTCGCCTTTTTCATCAATAAAGCGAACCTCGCACTTTTTCTTATCGTTATTCTTAACGGTATAATCCTTTTCCTCGCTATCGAATACTATTTTAGCGCCCCCAAAGTTTTTTGCAACACCGAAGCCTGTATGGGTTCCGGTTTCGAAATAGATCGGGCGATTATCCCTATTTTCGGCGCGAACCGAATAGATAAGCTTATCGCCATCTAATTTATAGTTTACATAGAAGGCAAAAGCGAAGGGATAGATTTTTCGGGTTTCTTCATTATCCTTTAGGCAAAATTCGAGCTCGTTTTCGGTATGGATGCTAACCTCGTATTCGTTTCTCGGGGCAACACCATGGCAGGGGTATTTATACTCCTTGCCCTCGAAGGTATACTTCCCTGCATCGAAAACTCCGATTATTGGGAAGATGTTGGGCGATTTGCCGCCCCAAACCTCGTCGCCTTGGAAAACAACCTCGATGCCATCGGCCGAAAGCATACTCTGCAGATGGGCACCATAGCTGCCAACCTTAACGGTAAAGAATTCATTTTTTATAGAATAAAGCTGCATATTTATCACTCTTTATTTTTTTAAAACGATTTCAAGCTTTTCGCTCGGCTCTACGGTAAAGTAGTTATTCGGTAAAAGCTCGATACCCTTAATATCAACGCTGTAATCATAGCCGTTATGGTTCATATAAAGGGTATTGCCATCGGCTTTGCGGAAAGGCATCGGATAACGCGGAACACCGCGGAACTTGGCTCCGATTTTAACGGTTTCGCTCTCGATGGAAATTCCCTTCTCGCCGATAAGCATAATAACTTTATCGTCTTCTTCGGTTATAAATTCGATCCGGACGGTGTTTTCATCGAGGTAGGCAATCTTGCTTTCCTTTGCGATGAAATCCTTTTCCTCGCCATTTTTAAGGAGATAGAGATAAAGTCCTGCACGAACGCCGCCGCTGCTCCAAAGGTTGCCATCAACGATGGGAAGGTTATCATAGAGCATGGTTGTTGTGGTGCAGATATCGTTATAGTAACGCTCTACATAATTCTCATCATAGAGCATAAGGTCGCGGATCCAAACCTTGCCATGTTCGCTATAAACATTCAAGCGATAGTTTCGGCTGTTATACCAAAGGGTTTTAGCATCGAGCTCTTTGTTCCAATCGGTATCGGCCTTTACTATTGAGGCGGGGGTTAACGGATAGGTATTGCGGTACCATTCTGCGGTTTGGCTTAAAGTCTCCATCGACATAAAGCCTTCATCCTCTAACTTCTTGAGCTTTTTAAACTGGTCGATAGTTCCCTTCTCCTGGGCGGACCAGAGGAAGGAATTTTCCTGACCAACATGAACATAGTTGAAGCTGAGTGTCGGCTCGCAGAAATTTTCTTTTAGATACCAATCAACCCATTCGGAACAGCCGCCGCCGATGCCATCATAGAGCATACAAGGTTCGAGGGTTAGGCAGGGCTGCCACTTTGCGTGGTCAAAGCTTCCGTTTTGGCGATTAAGTCCGCAATCATAGGAATGGAGATAATCGAGACCAAGCATACGGAAAACGGGGATATTTATCTGATTTTCTTTGGTATTTGCGGGGCAAAGAGCATTCTTCTTGCTGGGGTAATAACCCTGACCATAATATCCGCCCCAAATGGAATAACCATCGGTTCCCCATTGGTCGCGGCAGTTGCAAGAAGCAATAACACCATATTTTTCTTCCATATAGGAGAGCGAGAAGGCATCGATCATCCAGCTGCCAACCGATTTCGGATAGTAGCCGAAGATACCCATAAACTCTTCCATATAGGTATCGATGAGGAGCATTCTTTCCTCTCTTGTATAGCCAACGGAAAAGCCGCAATGCGAATGCCAATCCCAACTAAAGCCCTCTCTTCCGCGCCACGGAAGACCTGCCTTTTCGCAGAGAGGCTGCACGATTTCGAACCATGCGCCAACCTCGCTTTTATCATTAGCCTCGTTTTTGATTAAATCGGTATAGCGGCTATCGATTAGGCTATCATACTCGAGCAGATAGGTTACAGGGAAGCCAAAGCTATTGGCGGTTGCTAATTGCTGCTCAAGGGTATAATAAAGGTCGAGCTCGGGAATACGCGGCTCATCATGACGAAGGAAGAAAATCACATTGGTTATTTGTTTGCTCATAAAAATTACACCTCAATCGGTTTTATGGAGTTATATATTGGGTTTTCTCCATTCAAGCTGATAATGCCAATATCTTCCGCCCAGGTTGCCTATTCCGAAGAATAGCTCTTCCGAGCCGCAAAGAGAATTATCAACTGCTATAAATGCCTTATGCCAGCCGCCACGAAGTGTATGCGGTTTGGAGCATTCGAAACGATGGGGCGAAGGAGTGTAGTACTCGGCTTCATGTTCGAGAATCATTTCGCCATCGATATAAAGCTTTAGCGGGGCACCCTGAGCAACAAAGAGGCTATTGCAATCTTGGAAATGCCAGAGTTTGAAATCTACTGCGGCAATATATTTTTTGCCGGGCTTTATATTCTGAATAAAGGATGCGGCATAGTTGATTGCGGCATCTTTGAACATATCGGCGGTTATTTCCTCGGGGATTTCATCAACCTCTTTTAAAAGCCAAGGAGTTGCAAGCTGAATGCCTGCCTCGGCATGAGTTTTGATACCCGAAAAATCAAACGCAAAGCGAAGAACATTGAGATAAGGAATCTCGGTTACATCGGGAGCGGTTACCATGAAGGAAATCTCCTTGCTCTCCCCTACCTTTAAATCAATAGAGAAATCAGCGGGAGAAACCTTCCAACCATCGGGGCCGGAAAGCTTGAGGCTTCCCGAAACGGCTGCCGATGCGGTATTAACCAAGGTTGCCGAGAACTCTGCGGCAACACCGGGAATTACTGCAACACCCTCGGGATACGAAAGCTTTACTGCGATGGGTTCCACGGTTACTAAAGACTCGCGAACGTTATAGTCCTTAGATAGGGCGATACCTTCGAAGTTTTCGGTCCAAACAGAAACGGGTGCTTTAGACTCCTCGCCTTCGAACATACCGGTTTTATAATACTTCTGAATATCGAGGCAAAGGTTATTTATATCCTCGCAGAAGGATTCGATGGTGTTTTTATTATGCATACCGATAATATTTGCCGAGAGAACAACATCGGTTCCGATGGGCTTGAGCCAACGCTCCTCAACGCAATCGGGATTGATAATAGCAAGGATAGAAGCAACTATACCTGCGGTGCAGTCGGTATCATAGCCTAAATTGGTTGCACGGCAGATACCCTCGCTGAAGTCGCCGCAGCAGCTGATCCAAGCCAAAACGGTGAATGCAACATTGATAACAACATCCGACCAGTTAACGATAGCCTTTTCCCATTTGCAGGTGCCATACTTTTCGAGAATGAGTTCGCGAACGGCAAACATATCGCCGCTCTCCTTATACCAAGCAACGGTATCGCGAACGGCATTTGCCATCTTGGAGTTTTCGGGGATATTGGCAAGACCGATTTCGATGAGCTTATCGGTATCGCTCTCAACGAATGCGGCACTCTCAACAGCAGCAATGAAAGCGGTTCCGTCAACACCATCCTCATAATGGTCAACGCAAGCATCCTCGCGAGCAAGCTGGGTTGCAAGAGCGGGGTTTGCGGGGGCGAGAGATGCCCAAAGCTCGGCGCGGATAGCGGCGCCCATACCTGCGTTAAAACGGTTATTATAGTAGCCCGAAAGCGGGGGCTGAATTTTATTTTGAATGTTGCGCATGGCCATACCATATTCATCAAAATGGTAGAAAACATGCTTGTTCCATGCCTCGGCAAGATGCTTGCGGTTTACGGGCAGGCCATTCTCGCGAATTGCCTCGAGCCAAACAACCTGCAAATCAAGGTCATCATTCGGCAACATCTCGGTGGGAACGGGATTATAATATGTAAAGTTGTTTATCTGGCGCTTTCCTTCAACGGGAGCTCCGAGAGTTCCGCCTACGGCTTTACCTATAAAACAACCAACAACCTTTTTCTTATACTGTTCGAATGTCAACTGCATATCGATTCTCCTAAATCTCAATAATATCGCTGTCCTGCGCTATGTGTATTTCAAATGGTAATGTATCTTCAATCGCTCTCATATCATCATCCGCGCCGGGATAGATATGAGTGAATATTATTTTCTTAGTTTTAGAGGCTTTAATTTTATCAATCGATCCGCCGACAAAGCCATATTCTTTTCGGTAGTGACAAAGCTCGGTTACTACCGCAGCGGATTCTTCATCTAATATAACCTGCGGGTAATCATGCAGGTCATCGGTGAGGTCGCCTGTGAATACAATTCGCTTTCCCTCACACTCGACCACAAACGCGAAGGTATCGAAGCCTTTTATGTGGTCGGTTTTAACAGCACTAACTGTTACAAATTCATCTTTGAATACCTCGCCCTCCGAAATAGGAAGAATGGGAAGGCGGTTATGGGGCCAGTTTGACGAATGCATTGCATCTAGCCAAACGATAAGGGCATCTATTCCCTTTTGCTCGGGAAGATAAATATTTGCTTTTGCAGTTCCATGATAGGTGCGAAGCACTTTAAGGAGACCGGTTATGGTTCCAACATGATCATCATGCATATGGGTTATGAAAATTCCGTTTATTGCTTCGGGATTTAAATCATTATCTGCCATGTATTTTTCAACACTCGAGCCGGCATCAATAACATAAAATTGACCCTGGGTTTCGAGCAGCGTTGCTGTGCAGGCGCGGTTTTTTTCGGGAGCGCCATGGCTTGTACCGATTACATGAATTTTCATAATACACCTAGTTTCTTTTGGTTGCCCGACGGACTAAAAAGTCCGCCGGGCTTTTTTTAGTTGTTTATAACTTACTTAAGTTTATTAAGAGCTGCCATAGTTGCATCAATGCAGGACTGCATCTGAGGCTTATAGTCATTGATCTGAACAGAAAGATCCTTGCCGCGAGCAGCCTCGGTTACGAGGTTCCACTCGAGGGAAGACATCGACCAGGAGGAATCGGAATAGCTGCAACGACGGGGGTTGATGTTCTTGAGAAGATCATCAATCATTGCCTGATCCTTAGCGCTCATCTTGGTCTTATCGGTGGTAACCGGATCTTCATAGGTAGTATAGAACTTAGCCCATGCAACAACTACATCGGGGTTTGCGCCCTTCGGGCAAACAGCGGTCTCGATCCAGCCGGTGGGATAGGTCTTCTTGGTGTTGGTATCGCCAAGCGGGAGCGGAACGATTCCGAGGTTGTTACCATTCTTCTTGAATGCATTAAGGGTATTAATGCGGCTCATAATCTTGGTGTAACGGTCGGATTCCTCGGTGTAAACATAGGTTTCACCTGCGAGGAAGTTCTCGAGCTGATCCTCGGCGGTCTGAGTCTGGATGATCTTGGTTGCGCCGGAGCCTAACTTAGAGATGTTCTTCATACCTGCGATATACTCTTTGCTATCGATGGTAACGGTGGGCTTACCGTTTACAACGGTAACACAGTTTCCGCCGAAGGTAGAGCAGATTTCAACACGGAAGAAGTTGTAGCCGCCGAACCACTTATCGTTGGAGGAGTCAACAACCTTGCTGCCAAGTTCGAAGAACTTATCCCAGGTCCACTTGCCATTTTCATAAAGGGTACGGGGATCATCAGCTTCATCGAAGTCGCGCTGGAACATAACCTTGTTGTAGTAGATGATCATGGGGTTAACGCCACGATATCCGCAAACACCATAGATGCTTCCGTTCCAGGAAATTTCGGTGGACTTAGTGAGGTCGATACCCTTGTTGTTCTTATCAAGGAGATCTGCGGTGGTCATGCTGCCGTTTAGCGGCTCATAGAGGTTTGATGCGATGGTGTCATAGGACCAAGAAGCATGCATGAAAGCGATATCATACGGCTCTTTTGCTGCAATAGCGTTGCGGAGAGCGGTTGTATATTCGGTTCCGAATGCTGCGTAGTCGATCTTAACGGTGCATCCATACTGTTTCTCGAAAGCCTTAACAACTCTCTGGAAAGCAGCAGACTGGTAGTTGATGGTGCTGAAGCAGAGCATACGGAGGGTCTTACCTTTAAGGTTTACCTTCGACTCGATGCCCTTGTCGCTGGTTGCGATGCCCCATTTAGAAGCATCGATCTTATCGCCTACCTGACCGGTCTGAATTCCGGTGCCAACATTGGTCTGGGGCTTGGAGGCGGTGCTGTTGCCACCATCGTTATTAGTGTTGCCGCCATCATTGTTTGCGTTGCCGCCGTCGTTGCTTGTACCGTCATCGATATCCTCGTAGGTTGTGGTGGTGCCACAACCTGCGACTGTGAATATCATAACAAGAACAAGAAGTAAAGCGGCGAGTTTCTTAAAGTTTTTCACTCAGAATACTCCCTTTCTAATTCTTTTTCTTCTTTTTATTGTTCTTAACGAGAAGTATGATGATAACGATTACGGCTGCGAGGCCTAATACAGCACCTACTATCGCAAGAATAATATTTGTCCAAAGATATGTTACGGTAATAACTCTACGCTTCTTGGGGCCGTTGTCATCATCGTCCGAAGAATCATCATCCGGTGTAGTGGGATCTTCCGGAGTGGTGGGCTCATCGGGGGTATCGGTGGGCTCATCGCTCGGAGCATTTACATCGTCATCATCGGTCGAATCCGAAGCGATCTCATATGCGAGTGCGAATACCGTATTGGGGATTACCTCAGGATACTCGTAGGCAATAAGCTGACCTTCGAATCCGGAGTTGAGAAGCGAGAATTCATCGCCATAGTAACCTGCAAGGTAGGGCATATCGCCTGCCTGGTCATAAGGAACGGTTACATAAATGGTTCTGCCGCCGAAATCGGTAACCTCGTTTCCAAGGTAATCATAGAACTTAAGGGTATATGCCTTACCAACGATCTTGAATCCAATATCAGAAACAGCTTTATCCATTTCCTTGGTAACATTGGTTCGGGTTACTACCATCTTGGTTACACCGCGATAAACATCGGATACGCTCAAAGCGCTGAACTTAGCGGTAATGCCGGTTGCTGCATCGGTAAACTCTGCAGAATAGGCGCCGCCGCCACCGATATCAACATTGGCGGTATCAACACCGATAGCCTTAATCTCGCAGATAGCAATCTGCTTGCTATCACGATGATGTAGCCAATCAACACTGCTGTTTGTACGAACACGGAGATAGAGAGTCTCGGTGGATTCGAACTCGAGGTAGGTTGTTTCGGTGAGTCCGTTGCCATCATCGGTTCTATAGGCGTTGAATCCCGAACCATCGGCACGATAGGATGCAACAGGTGTTGCAGACTTATCCATGATAGCATTTACAGAATTTGCAAGGTAGATATCGAAATCGTTTACCTTATAAACTTCATCGATAAGGGTTGAAATCTGAACTGAGCTTATGGATTTAGTGTTGTTGAACTTGTAAACTATGTTGATGCTTTCTTCATCGGTGGTCTCATCGCCGCGAGCTGCGCCCCAAATACCTGCTGCTGCAAGATTGGAGTTATCGTAGATCTTGGCGAGGTTATAAGAACCGAAGATCGAAGCATAATCATAGGTTTTGTTGCTCTGTCCATAGAACGAGATTGCGGAGGTTCCAATATTGAACAACTGGTTGGTTACATCGAGAGCCTGATCATCAAGGCCGATGAACTGGAAGTTGTTGATATTGAAGGTTCCGTCTGTGGTTCCGTTATCGGTAATCTCGATACGGATATAGCGTCCCTTAATATCCTTCGGCAAGGTTACAACCTGACCATCTGCATTAGAGCGGGTATAGGTATATGCAAGGGCACTATCCTGCCATACTTCATCCGGGAAGTCGGCTACATAGAGTTTGAAGGAACCAACGCGCTTTGCAGCATTTGCAACATTCTCGAGGATAACCTCATCGATGTTCATGGGTGCGCAAAGGTCGGCAACGAAATGGAGCTTTCCGCCCTTGGAATCGATAACGATCGGATCCTCGTTGTCTGCGTTTAAGAAGTTCTTTCTCTGCTCGGTTGTAAACTCATCGTGGTTAAGTTCGGTCTTAACGCCGTTCTTCTCGATATAGCCCTTAACTGCGGCGGTAGAGCCGAGGTTGGTGGGCTGAGGAATATACTCTTCACCGAAGAGAACGATTTCGGCGATACGCGGGTTGGAATCATCAAGATCGTTTGCGTTGAGAATCTTGATTCCAATGAACTTGCCAACGGGATGCTCACCATCTGCGAAGGTGAACGACTGAGCCCAAGAATTGTTTTCGTTATAATAGCGGATAACTAAGTTCTCGGGGTTATAGAGGGTCGATTCGGAGTTACTTACATAAATTTCGTATTCCATAATCGGGCGCTCTCTATGATAGTAGATCTCGAAGCCGCTCATATCATACTTCTTGGTTCCAAGGTTATAGGTTATATGACCTGCATCGAAGAAGTAGATATCGGTATGCTTGTTGGGACCTACGATATCATCGGTCCACCAGCCGAGGCTCTGGCCTCTCTCACCGGTGAATACCGGGCTCGCCTTACTCTTTCCGTTGCGGATATTGCTTCCGTCTAAATAGGTAATGGTAGGAGTGAGTCCATCGAGGAGGTTATCCTTACCATAGCAAAGATCGGTTGCTGCGCTCGGGTAGGTCGGATAGGTTGTGAGATAGGTGTTGAGGCTTCCTGTTACGATAAACTCGTTGATAACGTTGGTTGTGCTATCATCGAAGGAAGGATCGATAATATAGATACCAACAAAGGATCTATCTTCAACAGCATTGGTTATCTTGGTTATCTTGGAAACATCTGCGGTATTGATAACTGTATATACACAGTTGGTTGAACGGAAGAGTTCATCTTCCGCATTTGCAACATAGATTGCATAGCGACCAATGGTCTTATCAGCCGAAAGGATGTATTCGAGGAAGTTTGCGCTGCGGCCAACATTGAAGACGAGCTTATCCCCTGCCTTAACGGTTACACCGTTTCCTGCAGCAATGATGCCATCGGTTATTGCCGCAGCATCATCGGCAGCAACAGCGGTTCCGCCGAGTTCGGGGACGATACCCGAAAGGAGGTTCTCGCCATCGAAACCATCGAGGTTTTCAATCGGCTCATGAACAACGGTGTTCATATCCTGAATACCTGCAACATAAAGCTCATAGAAACGAGCAATTCTTGCATGGTTGTTAACATCATCGCCCGAAGAGTCGGCATCGGTTATCTTCCAACCGATATAACGAGCGGTTACATTAGCATTGGAGCTTAAGGTATACATCTGACCAAGAGATGTATTTCCCATAGCATCCCAGGTAAAGATCGGGGTGCCATCATAGAGGGTTGCGGGGTCATTGCCAACGAAAATCTGATAGCTTACGCGACGATCTGCATTGGAATGCCAGGTACCAACCTTCTGAATGAGGGTTGGATAGCCAAGGTCGTAGGTTATGGTGTCGCCCTTAACGGTTGCATCATAAATCTGAACTTCCTTATTATAAAGACCATCGGCAAGACCAATTAGGTTATTACCAACCAAAACGCCCATATCCGGAACGCGACCTACAAGGAGGTTGCTTCCATGGAGCTTCGGAATTTCGCTGTTTCCGAGAGCGGTATCGGTTCCCGAGTTATCATCGCTGGTTGCATAACCATAAACCTGAAGCTCGGCTACGCGAACAGAGGTATTGCCTGTATGATCGGTAAACTTAATACCAACATAGCGGCCTTCCTTCTGATGCTCATCGGCTAACTGGATGTAAACAGATTTTGCAGTCGGGTTGGCTGCTGCACTCCAGCTGGCAACCTTATTTGCTGCCGAGAAGAGAGCATCGCCCGACTCGCTGCCAACATAGACATCAAAGCCGTTCTTAAGCGAGGGATGGGTCTCCCAAATTGCAATACCCTGAATCATGCTCTGATATTCGAGCGAATAGGTGAGGTTTACATCGGTGCCTACGGCGCCGTTTTTATTGTAAATGTCATGCCAAGAGGTGTTGCCCGAGAAAGGCTGTGCAGAACCATCGGTTATGCCCTCTTTCCAGTTTGCAGAGCCTGCATTGGTTGTCGAGGGGAATCTGCCTGCGATAAGGCTCGATGCGTGCATGCTTGCTGCATCATCGATGGTTAAGGTGTAGCTGATGCTGTTTTCTGCGGGAGCATCGGTTCCCCAAACAGCGAACTCGCCTGCGCGAGCGCCGCCGGTTGCATCGCCGATATAGGGATCGGTATATTTAATACCAACATACTTACCTATCGGTTCTTTACCGGTCTTAAAGGTTACTCTCTGCGAAACGGAAGGAGCGCAAAGGGTTGCATCCCAAGAGAATACCTTATTTCCTGCATCATAGAGGCTGGAAAGGTCATCGGATACGTAAACATCATAGCTATCGCGCATTGCATTGGCAGTTCTGTTAGAAGACCAATACTGAAGTGCGGTAACATTGGTTCTCTTTGCGAGAACGAAGGTTACGGTATCCTTGCCTGCGGTTGCGGCGTTCCAAAGCTCGATTTCATCGAAAGAGCCATCGCCCCAACCGGTATCAATTTTATTGCCTGCAGAACCTAAGATAACGGTTCCTGCGGTTTTGCTAAGACCCTTAATGCGGTTTGTTTCATACGGGAAGGCATCGCTATAAACGAAGGGGCTTCCTGCACGATAATAGTAGTTTGCATTAATCTGATCAATTGCATCCTCTGCGCCGCCCGAAAGTGCGGAGCCATAGAATGCGAGTTCCTGAATACGCGGATAATCGGTAGAGGAACCCATAGCGGTAAACTCGATTGCTACATAATAGCCCTTTGCGGGAACTAAAAGCTCAACAAGTTTGCCCTTAACGGTATTATCGGCGGTATGGGTATAAACAAGATTTGCGCTATCGAACATCTCATCGAGAGAATCAGCAACATAAATCTTATAGCTTACCTCTTCGCCTGCATTGCGAGCAACAGCGGTAAAGGCATCGATCTGCGAATAGCCGTTGAGCTTATAAACAATGCGTGTTCCAACGCCGCCATATACATCGGTATGACCCGAGAGCGAGTTATCGGTTAACTTTTCAGCACCGGAGCTTCCGCTCGGGAGGAAGTTTGCAGTTTGACCTGCGATGGTTCCATCGGTATCTTTATACCAATAGGTCGGTAATTTGCTTGTAATAAGGTTCATGGGAGCCTTATTAGCAATAATATCATCGGTAATTGGGGTTAGGGTTGCGGTTAACTCTTCGAGTTCGCCCCAAACAGCAAACTCATGAACGCGAGCGCTGTTGTCTGTATCGCTGCCCGATGCACCGTCGGTATATTTGATACCAACATACTTACCATAGGGCTTGCTCTGAGCGGTGAAAACTATTCTCTGAGAATAGCTCTGGGGGTTTGCGGTATTAACCCATTCGAATACTCGATTGCTCTCATCATAGAGGTTGTCGAGGCTATTGCTTACATATATTTCATAGTTATCACGGAGGTTTGTTACATATTCCGATTTACTATGCCAATACTGAATAGCATCAATGGTTGCGGCAGCAGGAAGAGTAAAGGTTACGGTCTCCTTGCCGGCAGTTCCAACGCTCCAAAGTTCAACCTCATTTGCGAAAGCACCATCGGTTAACTTATCCTTATTAGAGCCTGCGCTGGGGATATTGGGAGTCATACCTGCAACAAGGCTGTTCTGATAGGTGTAATCGCCATCGGTATCATATTTCTTGCTATTGAAATATGTATTGAGCATATAGGAAGCGGGCTTCTGCTCATCGGCTGCACCATAAGCTGCGATTTCGCTGATACGAGCGCAGGTATCAGGGCCGCCTGCATCGGTAATAATCATACCGAGGAAATAGCCCTTTGCGCCGCCCGGGATGTTTATAACCTGTGCGCGCATCGGGTTCGAAGCATCTGCAACATGGGTATAAACAAGGTTATCATCCGAGAACAGGGTATTAAAGTCGCTACCTACATAGAACTTATACGAAGCCTCATCTGCATAGTTGGTTCTGTTATAAACCAAGAGATGGTCAACATTCGAATAATAATCGAACTGCCATACGAGATGAGCATTATCGGCATCATAGATGTCGGCATGAGCGGTAGAAACAGTATTATCGGTTAAGCGAACTGCATTACCGTTGTTGTTGATCTTAGCACCATTGAAGCCTGCGATATAGCTCTTACCTGCGATTAGGTTGCTATCCTTATAGGTGTCAACATACTGACCAACCTCGGTAGTGTTGCTCTTTTCGATATAGGGAGCGGTATCGGTTTCGCCCCAAACAGCAAACTCTGCCATACGAGAAGAGCCGCCGTTTTTATCAAAGTAGTCGGCATCGGTAAACTTAATACCAACATACTTACCGCTAACCTTTTTATTAAAGGTTACAACCTGACGCATGGAGCGGAGCGAGGTTGCGGCATTCCAGGTAAACACCTTGTTGCCTGCGGTATAGAGGTTGGCAAGGTCGTTGCCAACATAGATTTCATAGCTATCCTTACGCTCGGAGTTCTGCTGATGCCAATAGGAGAATCTATTGATCTGATAAACGGTTCCGAGGGTGAAGGTTATGGTTTTATTGGTTGCACTGCGATATTCAACCTGGTTGCTAACATTACCATCATTGATATATGCCTTATTAACAACATCGTTGCCCGAGAATACAACGGTATCATCGATAACAACATTAGAAGTATTTACAAGGCTGTTTGCATAGGTGTAATCGCCATCGGTATCATAAGCCTTTGAGGGACTATATCCCGAATAGAAGAAGTTGCTGTTGAGAACATAGTCGGGCTTATCATTTGCATCAACGGTTCCGAGGAAGGAAATCTCGGAAATACGGTGATATGTGCAGACTGCGCCGCAGTTTGCAGTATCAGTATGCGAACATGCATCAAGGAGCTTAACGCCAACATAATAGCCGGTCTTTACATTTTCGTTTTTGAAAGCATTGTAAACACCATTATATGCGGCATTTTCAGGAGCGGTATATGTATGAACCTTATTACCTGCATTAAAGAGGGTATCAAGGCTATTGCCTACATATACCTCATATTCGGAATGATCGCCTGCGGAAGTATGTGTTGCGCGGTTGAAGAGCATAAAACCTGTTACGGTTGCTTTTCCGCCCGTTTCCCAGGCAACATAGATGTTTTTATCTATGTTTGCAGAGTCGCCGTTAACATTGTTGGCATAGGAGAAGTCGGCATGGCCGCTTCCGGTTCCAACGGTTCCGTCGGTAAGTTTTACTACACCATCGGTACGACAGTCAACGAGGCCTGCAAAAGAATTGTCGCCATAGTAATCGCCATAGACCATTACCGGCTTTTTATCCTTTATTATCGACTGCTGCGCATAGGCATTTGCATCATCAAGCGATGTGATAGGAGTATCAGCAATCGGAGTTGATGCGAAGGCAGTTATCGGAACGAGCAGCGCACCAACGAGGATGAGCAGCGATACGGCAACTGCGATCAGTCGATTAGAAAAACGAAAGTTTTTCATGTTTTGCCTCCCTTTTGGTCCCCTGCGGACACTATTGCATCCGCAGGGTTAAGTCTTTGAAAGTCCGTTAGGACAAAACATTTTAGCAAAATGTTTAAATAATTGATTTGCGAAATTACTTTGCTACACAAGCGAGAACGCCTGCGAGCTGAACCTTACCGCTTACTGCGGTAATAGTAATTGTGATATCTGCTGCTTCGCCATTATAGAAGCGAGTGCCTTCGATGATTCGTGCGTTTTCTACCGTAAGAGAGCCGGTATACTGAGCCGAGAAAGTTCCCTCGCTGAGAACATTGCCATCAGCATCGGTTACAACATAGGTTGCAGCCTTGCTGCCTGAAGATGTTGCAGCAACAAGCGGGAGGATATCGGTAGCGTTGCTTACTGTGATAGTAGCGGAAGCGCCGCTTTCAATGGTGTAGATAGCATAGTCGTGGTTGCCACGGATATCATCATGACCAACCTGGTTGCCGGTGGCAGAATATGCTGCGCCGGTGATAGTAACGGGATTACTGCCTGCCTCGATATCCTGCGACTTATAGATAGTAGCATTATCATTTATATATCCGCCGTAAGTAGTCATTGCATAGGTAGGAATAGCATAGGACTCGGTCGGCTGATTTTCGATATCTGCCATTACATAGTTGATAAGGTTTGCAACAAGAACTGCTACGGCATTGTGGCCCTGGTCGTTCGGATGTGTTGCATCGCCTGCATTGTAGTTCTTGCCTTCGCCCTGACCATATACGGAAGTTCCGTAGTATGCACTAAATGCACGGACCTGCGGGAGACCATAAACAAAACCAATGTTCTGATGGCTTGTTGCAGAGCCTTCTGCGAAGATGGAGTTGCTGTAATACTGGAGATTATGGAGTGCGATTACTGCGATATCCTCGCCGAGGAGTCGACGAATGATATCCTCATAAGCGCCCATAGCCTGAACGTCATCGCGAGCATCATTGATAGCAAATTCAACGATTACGAGGTCGGGATCAGCGCTTAAAACATCCTCTTCGAGACGGTATGCACCGAGGGTTGCACCTGTTGCGGCGATACCTGCATTCTTGAAGGTAACCTGACCCGGGAATACAGCATTAAGGTAATCAGCAACGAGTTCGGCTTCGCCATGTTTATCGGTTGCGTAGTAGCCTTCGGTAATGGAGCCGCCAATCTGAACGAGGGTTATATTTTCGCCACGCATCAATTTGCGAATAACGGCTGCAAGGCGGCTGGAGTCGCCAAGAGTTGCAACACCGTTGTCAATCCACTCCTTCTCGAATCCATAGGTTTCGAGAACATTGTTTATCCAAGCATTGGAAGCGGAGAGCATTGCGTTCTTGTCGGAGCTAACCTCTGCCTTAGCAGCAGTAAGGTCGGACCAAACAGTATCGATATCTCCGTTGTAGCCCTTGTTTGCAATGTAATCGGTATCGTTTGCAAAGATGCTCAAATACTTCTTAGCTGCAAGACGCTTAACCTGAGTTACAGAGTAGTTATAGGGTGCGGAGTAATAGGTTTTGCCATTGGAAAGGGTTATATATGCACGAGCGGTAAGCTTAGTGGTAGCACCTACCGAATCAGCGCCCGAGAAGGTGCTGTTGGTGCGGACTGCCTTATAGCCTGCTGCATCATATGCATTGATTATATCCATAACCTCATCGGTTGCGGCCGATGCGATGGATGCGCCTGCGGTATTAAGGGTGAGTTCTGCGCCTGCAAGAGCGGTTGTCGGGTAGACAACAGTTCCGATATCAACAACAGACTCGGTCATAATGCCTGCGGGGAAGGTGTAGGTTGCGTTGTAGGAAATATGCTTGCCATCGGAGCTGATTTCTGCGCCGTTTATCTCAACGAATTCGCTATCTGCTCCGCCGAGAGTTCCGAATGCGGCAACCTCGGTCAAACGATAGGAGTCCTTGTCAACGCGGGTATCGGTAAGGCGGATTGCAATGTAGCGTGCCTGCTTCGGCTCATCGAAGGTGAACTTCTGGCCGAGGGAATTGGCAACGATATTATAATCCCAAACTGCAACGGGAGCTTCAAACATAGTATCATAGCTCTCGCCCATATAAACCTCATAGGAATACTGACGACCGGCACAGGTCATCCAAAGAGCAAACTCATTGATGGTCGAAACATAACCAAGGTCATATAAGAGTTCGCTTCCGGGACCATTTGCTTCGGCGCTGTAGTTGAAGTCGTAATGGAGGTTTGCAACGCCATCGGTAATACCGTCTATACAGTAAAGACCGGTAGAAGAATGGGTAGAACCATAGTAACCGGTTGTAGCCTTGAGGCCACGGAGAAGGTTTACATCGGATGCATTCTTCTTTGCAGAATCAGCATTTGCCATAGCGCCGATGTTGGGAGCGAGGTCGTAGCCGAGGTCCTCGGTTGTTCCCCAAGCAGCGATTTCGGCGATACGAACTTCGGAATAGGAATTAACATTTACCCACTTAATACCAAGATACATACCGGTTTTCGGGGTGCCGAACTTAATAGCGGTTGTTCTTCCGCGGGGAAGCATATGGAGATTATCGCTCATATCGAGAACGAGGTTTTCCTCGGTATAGAGGGAATCCATAGAATTACCAACATATACCTGATAGCCTTCGCAGAATCCGATATTGTTGCGGATATGCATAAAGCCTTCGACCGTAGTCAGGCCGCCGAGGAAGTAGGTAAATTCATAGTTGAGATACGAGCCATAGAATTCTTCGCTGGTGGTAACACCGTTTGTAAGCTTATCGGTGTTGATATTAACGGTAGTTCCGCTTGCATTCTTAACTGTAACATTCGAGGACTTGAGAAGGTTGTTTTCATAGGTGAAGCCTTCTTCGCCAAGCTTTGTAGCAACCTGAGCATAGTTGGACTCGTTTGTTCTGACATAAGTAATAATTTTACCGTTTTTCTTAGCATTTTCCGACTTAGTTCCATAGAATGCAATTTCGGAAATACGGAAGCCGGTATCGAGCGAGTTGAAGGTTCCATCGGCGTTCTTGGAAGCGCGGAGACCCTCGCGAAGCCAAACTGCTATATAGTTTGCGCTCTTTATATCATCGCCATAGAACTCAACATACTTACCGCCATACTGCATTTTGTTGGGGTCGATGTTGCCGTTTTCATCCTTGAACGTGAAGGTATAAATCTGATTTTCAAGATTAAAGAGGGTGTCAAGACTATCGGAAGCGTAAACCTCGTAAGCAGCATTATAATACTGACCCGAATGGTTATAAAGAACAAAACTTTCGATATCGGTTGTCTCTTCAAGTGCCCAAATGAGCTTACCGTTTGTGCCGTTGGAAACATCGGCGTGAGCGGTAGAGGTTGTTCCGTCGGTTAAACGGGTGCCATTGGAAAGATAAACGTAGGTATCGGTAGTATTGGCAAAGGTCCAATTTCCACCTGCAATATTTTTATCGACAAAAGCATTGTCGAGGCCGCGATTATAGAGAAGGCTGTCGGTAGTAACGTCGGTAGTCTTTGCCCAACGCTCGGTTGTTCCCGACTGGTTACCCTCGCCGTAAACCTGAAGTTCAGCGATGCGAATGCAGGAATCTCCGAGAGAGTTGTTGGGGATGAGCTTGAAGCCGACATAGGTTCCTACTGCATTTGCATTGTTGGCAAGGAGAACCTCCATACCGAACATATAACCGTCCTGAACAACGCCATCAACGCTGGGATAAGAACGGCCGCTTGCAACAGGAGCGCCGCTATAAAGGCTTGCAGGGTCGCTGCCTACATAGAGCTCCCAATCCCAAGCGCGGTCATCGCCCAAGAAACCGTTTCCGATTGCGGCACCGGTAACCTTGGTAAGCGAATCGAGCTGATAGGTAAACTGATACCAGCCGTTGCTTGCGCCATTATAGGTAGCACCTGTAACATCGGTCTTATTGGTGCGTCCGCCGTTAGAGTTACCATCGGTCAAAGCGGTAAACTTAGGTTGACCGGAGGTTGCGCCGTATTCGCTACCGCCTGCGGTAGAGGTAGAAGTTCCGACATAGGCGGTATAGGGAAGCTTGCCGTTTATAAGGCTCTTTGCCGAATTGTTTGCGAGATTGCGGTTAACCGCCCAGCGGCTATAGTAGAAGTCGCCAACATTATCCTCTGCGGGAGTTCCCCAAAGAGCAAGCTCGCGGATTTTAATTCCCTGGTTGGTTGCATGGGTTTCATAAACATACATACCAACTACTGCACCATAGACATCGCTGCCATCGGGCATTGCAACGTTGGCAGTATAGTGGCCACCGCTGCTGTTGCCCTCTTCACGGACATGGGTATAAACTAAGTTTTCATCGGTGAAAAGGTCATCGGTATTGTCCGAAATATAGAGCTTAAAGCTGAAGTCATAATGGGTAACTTCATGAGCCCAAAGCTCGAAGGAGTCAACCTTTGCATAGCTGTTCATCATCCAAATGAGTTTATCGTCCTGTGAAGTGCCGTAAAACTCAATATTGGTGCTTATATTACCATCGGTTGATTTCTTCATGGTTGCGGTATCACTACTGCCGTAATAGATACCGTCCTGGTTGGTGATGTTATTGTGGGTTGCTGTCTGTCCGTAGATGAGCGACTGAGTAAAGTCAACTTCATCAGCTGCAACTGCAGTTGTTACGGTTAAGGGGACAATTACTGCTCCGATGAGCAATAAAACGCTGAGGAAAATCGCGGAAAGCTTTTTAAAGTTTTTCATTTCTTTTTCCTCCCTAATCAATTAAGTCGCCATCTTCATCCTCGTTGCCCCACTCGTCACCATCACCAAGTGAGCCACCGATAGAAAGATCGGCAATGTTCTGAACCGATTCGAGTCTGTACTTTATTAACTCGGGTTCTTCGTAAAATTTCTTCATACTAATTTTTCCTCCTTATTTAAGACCTGAATGTGTCATTGTTTCCATAACAGAACTTTGCGAGATAAGGAATACGGCGATTGGCGGTATCATCATTACGACGCTTACTGCCGCGGACGCGCCCGAACGAGCAAGTCCTCCAGCCGAGATGCTAGACAGTACGCTAGGAAGCTGTTTTAGTTCTTCGCTAAAGATGTACTGTGTTCCGGTGCTGTTCCACATCGTCTGGAAGGTGAAGATAACGAGGGTCAGAAGTGCGGGTTTAACACTCGGAATAACAATTCGGAAGAATATTTTATATTCTCCCGCACCGTCGATTCGGGCGGCTTCGAGGGTTTCGTCCGGAATGGCGGTAACGATGAACTGGCGAATGAGGTATACACCCATTGTGCTTGCCAGGGTTGGAAGTATCATCGCGTAGTAGGTATCAACCATACCGAGCTTTGCGATGATAATATACTGGGGAATCGCTGTTGTGTCGCCACGGAACAGCATTGCCATAACGATTGCCTGCGAGATGATATACATTGTTGTATTCTTGGCTTTTGCAAGCGGGTATGCCGCCATGGTTGCAATAACAAGATAAAGCAATGTTCCCACGGTTGATATTGCAATACTGTTAAATAGGTATCGCGAGAAAGGAACCCAGAGGTTATCGGCCAGTTTGAATAACTGTTTATAGTTATCAAATGTTGGATGCCGAACGAAGAATCTGGGCGGGAATGCGAAAATCTCATCGATCGGTTTTAATGATTGAACTACCGAATAAACCATCGGCAAAATCATGAAAATCGATATTCCGAGCAAAAACAGGAATACGCCGAAGTTTCCTGCTTTGGAACGAGATAGCATAACCTTCTTGCGCGAACGACGCTCGAATTTAATGCGTTCCCAAAGTGTTGCTACTTTGCTTGACATTCTCTATCTCGCACCCCCTAATCCATAAATTTGCGAAGCACCTTGCTGCAGAAGAGCCATGCGAGCAACATCATGGCAAATAATATTACAGAAAGTGCCGATGCATAGCCCATTTCGTATCTCGTATGACCGAAGTCGGAGATATGAAGCAGAAGCGTATGCGTTGAATACTCGGTACTTGGGTTACCGGTTAATGCCGAGCTGACAGCACCGGTTGCGAAAGCACCTGCGATTGCGTTTACTGCGCCGAACATTAGCTGAGGACCAATCTGCGGGAAGGTTACATAGTAAAGCTCCTGCCAGCGGTTTTTAAGTCCATCAAGTGCTGCAGCCTCGTAATAGCTGCGGTCGAGCGCCTGGAGCGCCGCGATGAAGGAAAGGAATCCAACACCGAAGCTCATCCAAAGAGAAACTATTATTACTATCGTGAAGTTATATTTTGTATCGGTTAGCCACGAAACAGGGTCGCGAAGGATTCCCATCTGAATAAGCAGATTGTTTAGGAAGCCTCGGCGGTCGGGCGAGAAAATATAAGTCCAGATGAAATAAATGTTTCCTGCGAGTGCCGGAGAATAAACCATGAAGGTTACGAGGGTTCTCGGTCCCCTACCCAGCTCGTTTATGAACCAGGCAACGATAAAGCTGATTAGATAGCCGCCGGGTCCGACAACAAGTGCCAAAACCAAGGTGTTTTTAAGGGCTATCATGAAAACTTCATCGCCGGTGAATATTCTCCAGTAGTTGTCAAGCCCAACGAAGTCGGGCGTTTGAACCATGTTGAAGTTGGTAAAGCTTAGGACTATTGAGGATACAATCGGGATTACCATGAATAGCATAAACGCTAAAAGGAACGGTGCTATCATGGAATAGTAGGCCCAATTTCTACTTTTATCTTTTCTTGCTGTTTTAATTTTTGCCACTATTCATCCGCACCCCCCTTAGTCCAAGCCGAATTCGGCACGCTTACGCGTGATTTCTTCGTTTATATCTATATTGTAGAGTAGTAGTGCGCGTCTTATGGTTTGTTTGTTGCTCATGGCTGCGCGCGCTGCACTCGTGAGGGAACGGGAAACTAAATAGTTGCCCGGGATTTGCTCCATATTAACTGTCCATTCATAGGACTCCATAAGAGCATCAAGCTCGGCCTTTGTCCAACCCAGGTTGCGCAGAGCAACATGGTTTGCCGGCGCATATCTTGCGGCAACGCCCAAGATAGCTTCGAGCTCTTTACCATAGCGGGTTTGAATCTCCGCCGAGGTCCACCATTTTACAAACTCAACGCATTCATCGGCAACGCCATGGTCGGCAGCAGCCTGCAGGATTACCGATGCGGTAACACCCGAGTTCTGACTGCGGTTGATTGTTCCATCGGCCTGCAGAGTTCCGGGAATGGGAGCAAATTCCCAAAGACCGGTTATTTCGGGAGCTGCAGCCATTAGCTGGTTGTATGCTCCGTAGCCCTGAATGGCCATCGGCATTTCGCCGCTTCTGAACACATTATAGAAGCTGAAGCTTCGATCGAGTCCGTAAACATCATAGAGGTTTACCCATTCCTTAAAGGCCTGGTATGCAACCTCGGTATCAAACATGGTTGCGGTTAGGTCGCTGTTATAGAAGCGGCCGCCTCGCTGATAGAGGAACATCGAGAAAATATCGATACCTGCCGATACACCATAGTTTGTAGCATCGATTTCCATAACGCCTACCGAGAAGTTATTCTTTTGAATAATCTCCATATAATCATAGAAGTCATCCCATGTATCGGGCGGTCCGGATAGACCTAACTCCTCGAAGATATCGGTTCGGTAGAACAGCATTTGGAAGGTTTCGCTCTCGGGGATACCATAAAGTCCACCATTATAATAGAACGAAGTCCATGCTGATTCAGCAGTTTCGGATTTGAGCTGACTGAAATCATAGTCGCTCAGATCCATCAAGGCTCCACGCATCGCAAGGTTAACGGGAAGATCCTTTGAAACCATAAGGGCAACATCGGGTCCCTTTCCTGCGAGGGTTGCCTGAATCATTGTCATTCCTGTATTGATAAGGCTCAGTTTAACATTTGTACCCGTTTGTTGGGTGAATGAGTCGCTTATCATGTTGTTGAGTATCTGCATTTGGTCACGACCGG
The DNA here is from genome assembly GCA_045659535.1 of Acutalibacteraceae bacterium. GTDB lineage: Bacteria > Bacillota > Clostridia > Oscillospirales > Acutalibacteraceae > SIG589. Next base: position 14,687 of record JAZOXC010000082.1, on the reverse strand, counting down.
TTGATACCCAAACATTGATCTGCTTTGCATCTCCGCTTCCACCCGAGAAGCTATTATAATCGGTTACGAAGGAGTAGCAGAATTTCATGAAGGTGTATTTAAGACCTTCGAAGAAGCCTCCCTCTCCACTCGGTATCGCGGTATCTTTTGGAACAAAGGCGATAAAGTCGAGCTCGAGCGGCTGGCTCTGGAGGGTTAGTATAAGGGAAGCGAGATTATCAATTTCGGATTTGAAGGTTGATAATCTATCGGGGATTGTATATGGGTCATAAGCGAGGTCGCCAAGTATCTGTGCTACCTGAACGATGGTAGAAGCGTTACCGCCCGAACCACCGAGAACTCGCTTAACCTCTTCATAGGTTTCATCCAGCACCGCTTTGTTGGCATAGAGGGCATCCTCGAGTCCCGGTATTTTCTTATCAAGGTTGTAGTCCTGATAAATGTCGGGGCTTGTGCTGGTTATTGCTATGATATCGCGGTAGATTGCATTGAGGTTTAAAACTGTTTGCTGAATGTTTCGGAGAACTCCCGAAAGCTCGCCCGGAACACAGGAAAGGCTTATAACATCGCCCGGCTCGAGATATACATACATCGGTTTATCATCGCCGAGTGTTTTCATATACCATGAGGTTGCATAATGGAAGCTGATGTTATCTGCCTCGGCAAACGGCAGCTCGCCGTTTACAAGCAGTTTTCGATAAGAGTTGATCGACTGGCTAAAGTCTTGGTTTGCATGGAATGCAATTTTATAGAGACCTGCGGTTTCGATCGGAACCTGCCAGCTGATCCATTGGCCGTTTTGTCCCCAGTTGGACTGGCCGATGGTGTTGAGTTTCATTGATGCAGGGTCATAGGGAGTTACATCAACCGTTGTTCTATCATAGGTTGAATAGAGCATTGAATCGCTCTTCTCATAGGCTTTTTCAGCCTGAATTACTACTGCATCGCCACTTACATGGTCGTTATCGCTATATTGGCTTATATAGTCTTCATAGCTCATGGCTTTAGGTTCGAGACCCAAGCTAAAGCCGCCTATATAAACCTCCTCTTCCTCGATACTAATTCGCAGAGTATGTTCTCCTGCGGTTAGATAGAGCATATAGGGTTCTTCATAAAGCGCCTGCTCGTTGATAAACATTGCAGAAATCCATTGCGGAACCTCTTCCTGTTTGGGGCGGAGGTCGTTTCCGTTTGCATCCTGCTTTATCTCGCCCGAATCTTTCCAAATTCGGGTTAGCGAGAAGGTTTTTGCCTTCTCATACGGCAGAGTTCCATCAACAGCAACCGACAAAACTATGTTGCGGCCGCTTGCTGAGGTTGGCGCATAATATGTAACCTTCATCCCATAAAGAGCATCTTCGGGAATCGAAACTTTATATTCGATCCATTGGTTTCGCCCATCGGAAAGGATATAGCCTTCCTTTTCATCGGCAGTTACCTTTGCATCTTTATTTTCGGTTGCGGTTACGGTTGCCGAAAGAAAACCGTAATGCCTTTTGGTATCTTTAACCGCGGAATAGAAATCGATATACGATGTATCCGAGGATAGGAGCTGCTCTATATCCTCTGCACTCGCCTGCGGAACTGTTTCGGTTTTAACTTCTTCTGCCGAAACAAGCGAAACGGTGCTTAGAATCTGAACAGCCAACAGCGCCGATAACACATAAGCCGCTGTTTTTCTGAATTTTTTCATTCCGGTCTCCTTTCTTTACTTAATATCAATGATTGCTATGCCTTCAACTGTATTCTCGGTTGAGGAGGTTGCGATAACCGCAACATTCTCGCCCGGGTTTACGCCTTCGGCAATAAACAATCCATCTTCGCTAATCTTACCTTTGCCTCCGAGGGTTTTATATTTAATATCGCCCTCAAAGTCGATTAATTTTGCGCTAAACTGATAGCTTTCGCCAACACCCAAGGTGATGCGGTTATCCGATAGCGCTATCTGACCTACTGCGGGAACATTGGTATAAACCAAAACGCAATAATCATTCGGGATTTCGCTATCCGAGAAGACTCCATCGCACTCGAAGGTTTTAACAATCTCGGGAACGGTTCCGTCATAGGTCGGTTTTAAGGTTTCGGGAATATAAACATGTTTATGGAGTTTATAGTTGCCGCTCGGGAGTTTAACCTTTATCGAACGGTTCGAGGGAACCTTTTTGCATTCAACCACAACGGTTGTCTCCCCATTCGGAGAGATAAAGGTTGCGGCGCGCATTCCATCGCCCAAAACATCAGTCTTTATAACCTTGCTATGGCCCACAACATATCGGGTTAGCAACGCCATTATATAATAGTTCGGGTTCGGCATACCGCCAAGGAGCTGAGAGTTCCAAAGGTGGCCGCGCTCGTTCATGGTCCAGCTATCGGGCGAATAAATCGACATTGATTTAATACCATGATAGGTCCACATTACTATTCCGCCTGCGCCGAGGTTGGAGGACTCGATTAGAAGTCCTGCAAGGCTGCGGTTCCAAGGATTGGTGAAATCGGCACCGTTTTCGGAACACTCGGTTAAAAGATACGGCAGAGCATCGATATCGCGAATCTTCTTCATCATATCCTGCTCCAGGCGATCCTCGGGGCATTCATAGCAATGAAGGGTATAGTAGTCAACGCAATCATCGATATATTCCTTACAGTATTCGATCCAGGTTATATCCTCGGCCGACTCGCAGCACCAGAATACACACTTTTCGCGGATACCATCGGCAATAAAGCGATCATGCACGGCACGAACAACCTTGCAATAATAATCCTTGCGGTTGCCAAAGCATTGGAAATCCCAACTAAAGCCGGGCTCGTTTGCAAACGAGATATGGAATACATTATCATAGCCTCTGCGCCAGATTTCCTTCATTAGCACCGAATAGCCTTCGGCATAATGCTCGGGATCCACGGGAGCACTATTATTGGGATTGGGAACACCCGGAATGCAGAACCATTCGCGGGCATCGGGTCCAATCTTCCAGCTATGAGTTAGCTGAACCTCGCTTCCGATCTCCTTAAAGAGATCGAAGTAGCGCCAAACCGCCTTCATTTCGGGGGTATCGAAATTATATACACCCTTTTCCTTTTCGAACCAATCGACCTGCATCCAGAAACGAACCAAGGTTGATTTCATTCTTTTAAAGCGATTGCAATCGGATTCAAAAAGTTCATCGTTATATCCCGCCAGGATGTTTCCGGGCTGGATAGCGAAGGGCACTTCATTTGCGCCGTTACCAACGAACTTCTCGTTCATAACCTTGCCGCTCGAAGCATCGATAGTTGTGAGCGGGCTCATAACTGCGATTTCGCTGATCTCCATATATTCGGTAGTTCCCTTTTTGAAGCGAATGGCGATATAGCCGGCTTCAACACTTTGGAACTCATAAACCGACAGGAGGCTCTCCCCTACCTTTTCGGTAGATACCTTAATATTTAAGGGACTATCATGGAGAGTTTTTATATCGGTTGAGGCGAAAACCTCAATCTCGGGTAGTTCATCTACATGGGCGATAACAACTTTATTAATATCAACAGCTTTTCCAAAACGGAAGATGGCATCAACTGTTCTCTTTAACTTGAGACGAGCAGTTTTTAAGGGATCAAAAGCAACACCATCGTTTAGGTGAATGCGCTTACCATAGATGGTTTCGAAACGCATGCTGCAGCCATCTTCATCGATCATCTCGATATCGAGGCCTTTTGCTATGTTGGTTCCGAACTTATCTATATATGTAAGGCGGCGGGTATATTCCTCGCTGTAAACACCAACTCGAGCGATACGAGCGATGTTATCTGCGGGACAAGGTTTGAGTACCTTGAAACCAAAGAAACGACCCTCTGCTTTTTCGGGGAAAGTGAAGAGGAAATGGTTGCCATCCTTCTTCTCTCTCGACCAAACCCCTACATTATTATAATAGGCAATTTTATTCGCCTCGTTATAAAGCTCTGCTTCGCTGTTTGCTGCATAGAGTTCAAACTCATCTAAGCAGTAGTTTGCGTTTGCGCTGTAAAAGCCGCCGATTAGGGCCTGCTCGAACTTTATGGAGTTTTCCATATCGAAGGTTATGGTAAAGGGATATTCAGCCTCGAAATCGACATGCTGATATACGGTTTCGGAGGTTAAATAACCAAGACCCTTATCGTATTTCGGTTCGAAGGGACGACCCTTGGCATCGCGCAAAACAGGTTCTTTACCTGTTAAAACGCTGGTGCCAAGTTCGATTACTTCTTTTCTTGTTATAGAGTTGTTAACGCTAAATTTCATTGTTATCACCACTTGGATTAAAGAGCGCCGTTTTTTAAATTATTAGGCAATCTTTATAAGTAATATCTTGTAGTTGTTGGGGTCATTTTTGAGGGCTGCACGAACAGCAACAACATCGCCGCTAACTGCGTTTGCATCGGCAGTATAAAGGCCGGAAGCCGAGATGGTTCCCTGCTTTGCCTCGCCGGGGTTTGCGATGCTATAAACAAGCTGATCGCTATCCTTGCCTTCATATATATAACCCTTAACCTGATAGGATTTGCCCGCCTCAACAGCAACGGGAACGCTCGGAGCATGAACATCATCATATTCATGGAAACCGATCTGGGTTTCGGTAGGCATGGTTGTATAAACTATGATGGCATAGTCGTTCTTCGGAATATCCTTATCAACGAGCTTCTGACCAACCGAGAAGGTCTTATCGCCCTTGGGCAGGAAGCCGTTGGGAGTGTTCATCGATTCAACATCGATCGGGCCTACCATATATTCATAGGTCTCGGGATAGTTGCTCTCGAGGAATACGTGGCGGGTAAAGGTCTTGCCAACATTCTGACCGAAGTCGATGGTGAGCTCGCGATTCTTATCGGATGCCTTAACCTCAACAATAACACTTATAGTTCCATCGGGGTTCTTGATGGTTGTTGCGCGCATATCGTTGTTAGAAAGGGTTGTTGTTGTTTTAAGAACCTTATTATCCTGCTCAATCCATTTAGCAAGGGTTCCGAGGGTATAGTAATGGAACGAAAGGGTTCCCGGAACAACGCGCTCGGTGAAGTGGTTATGGAATACGAACATGGGCTTCTGGTCGCCTTCGCTTAAAGTATCTTCCATTTCCCAGGCATTTGTATCGGTCGAAGACATATGTCTAACACCCCAGAAGTCCCAGGTTGTGAAGCCAGCAAAGCCCTTCTGCGAACCAACTATAACATGACCTGCGTTTGCGCCCTCATAGTAGTCGGCAATGTGGCCTTCCTGAAACTCGGAGATGAATAACGGACGCTCAGCATAGCTATTGATCTGATCAATCCACTCTGCGAGGGTATCATTGGTATGACCCGACTGATGAATCGACCAAACATCGATGCAATCGGCACACTGCTTGCCAAGGTAAGAAAGCCAGGTCGGGAAGGAGCCGGAGGAAGCCTCGGCTGCCCAAATCTTGATATCATCGCGCATACCTGCATCCTTGAATGCCTTATCAACCGATTCAACAACCGATGCATAGTATGCCGGCTGGTAGCCTAAGGTTTCCCAGTCCCAACTACCATTGGGCTCATTACCGAAGGTTATATGCTTAACATTGGTATATCCGCAGGTTTCGCGGAGATATTTAAAGAGAACAACACATTCCTCGCCGAAATGCTCGAGGTCATGCGGAGCGCTGATGCCTTTATCATCATCCTCAAGTCCGGGGATGGAATACCAGGGCTGAGCATCCGGGCCAACCTTCCAAGAGAAGGTTACTTGAACATCGCAGCCTGCATTATAGAGAGCTTCGATGAACTTGCGGCATGAGAACATTTCGGGGGTATCGAAGTTATAAACTCCCTTTTCCTTCTCGAACCAGTCAACCTGGATCCAAAAACGAACGATATCAACGCCGATGGTCTTAAGGCGCTGAGCATCGAGAGCATAGTATGCCTCGTTGTAGCCTTCGGCTGTATTCGAGGGCATATAGGTATAGGGAACGATGTTTCCGCCTACGCCGAGGAACTTGGTGTTAACGACCTTATTAAGATCAACAACAACGGTTCTATCGGTTCCGGTATATTCCTTGATTACGTCTTCCTCATCATCTTCCGGATTGGAAGGGGTTTCATCAGATGAGCCGTTATCGCCGCTTCCGGAATTATCGGAAGAGGTTGTATCATCGGGGTCGGTAGTATCATCCGAGGATGTTGTGTCATCCGAAGAAGAGGTATCATCGGATGTATCATTTCCGCCTATGGTTTGTTCAGAGATTGTTACCTGCTTAAAGCATCCGCTGAACATTGAGCAAACCATAAGCAAGGTTAAGAATATTGCTGCTATTCTTATATACTTGTTCATAAGTTTTTCCTCCTGTTGCAAAAACTTTTATTAGCCTACTATACCGGTACGCTCGATGCCTTCGGTAAAGTATTTTTGCGTGAAAATGTAAATAACGAGAGGTGGCAAAATAGTTAAAAGTGCGCCCGCCTGCAGATACATTCGGCTTTCCATAGCCGTTGCATCGTTGGCGATGATAGTTCCCTGCTCAAGGGCCGACTGCAATCCCTTTAGCATAACATTCAAAGGACGAACATCGCCGGTGAAATAAACCGCGGCGCTGTAGTAATCGTTCCAATGCCAGATAAAGGAGAAGAGCAAAACGGTTATAAAAGCGGGAACTGCGAGCGGAAGCATAATGCTGAAATAGGTTCTAAAGGTTCCGCTACCATCAATTTTTCCTGCTTCTTCAAGGTCTTTTGGCAGACCCTCGAAGAACTGCTTAAAGATAAAGATGAATAATCCGCCGCGAAGTCCGTTTGCGAATATGGCGGGAAGCACGAACGAAAGCTCGGAATCAAGGAGCGAAACATCGGCTCCGAAGATGCTAAGCAATCCACCGAAATCGAAATAACGGAAATTAACATACTGCGCGGTAAGCAGCAGCTGAGGCGGAACGAGAATAGTTAAGAACAGAAGCGCCATAACTATTTTCTTGCCGGGAAGCTTGAATCTGGCAAGTCCGTAACCCGCGAGTGAGCAGGAGAAAAGCGAAGCTATAGTACTTAGTATCGAGATTCTCGCGGTCATTCCGAGCGAGGGCCAGAAATTGAGCGCTTTCATTGCTCCCTTTATCGCAACAAGCGAAAATTTCTTGGGAATCCAGATGGATGAAGGATCGTTTGCAAATGCAGGATCCTGAAGCGCGGTTACTATCATATAAACAACCGGGAAAAGGAAGAGGTAGCAAAGACCGATAATAAACAGTGCTCTTATAACACCTATAACAAAGGCTGTTGAACGGCGCTTAAGCACAATCGGACTTACCTTTTGAGAGGCTTTAAAAAATTTCATATTATCTCTTCGCCTCCTTACCGCCGGTGCTTGCAGCAGTTATCTTACCAAACAAGAGCATGATAACCACCAATATAACCGCTATGATCAAGAAATACGACCATGCCATTGCGGATGCGGTTCCGTAACGAGCATTGTTTGTATCGTTTAGAACCTGAATCATAACGGGGTTTTCGGTATTAACAAGGAAGTCAACTATTGTATAAACAATGTTAACAAGTGATATGGGAAGTATCATCGGGAGGGTTATCTTCCAAAAATCTTCCCAAGCGGTAGCGCCCTCAACCGCCGAAGCCTCATATAGGCTCGAGGGGATTCCCTGAAGACCTGCGAGGAATATAACAGTTTGAACGCCGGTTTGCCAAATGGTACTGAACATGCTGTCGGTTATGGTTGTTATGGTTCCGATGATGCCATCGCTAAGACCAATTCCCGAAAGCACATTCGATAGCGCGGTACTCTGCGAAATTTCCCCGCCCGCTACCGAACTTCCCGATAGAGCCGCACCTGCGATTTGGTCGCCCTGGATAACATTCATAACCAAGCCGGATGCTATGATAACCGGAAGGAAGAATACAGCACGAACAAAAACTCTACCATGGAATTTTCGGTTTATGAGAATCGCAAAGAAAAGGCTGGAAACAAAGATTACGGGAAGCTTCCAAGCAAGGGTTGTGAGCGATTCTATGAGGTTGATTTTAAAGTTTGCATCCTGATTGAATATGTAGTTGAAGTTATAATCTCCAACATTGGTTACCTCATAATAACCAACCTGCGGGTTAACGCTTTGGAACGCAAACTGAATCGACTGAATAAGAGGACCTGCAAAGAAAACAAGAAGTCCGATATAAAAGGGGATTAAGAAGATATGACCCTTCAGCGATTCACGGGTTGCAAGACTTAATTTGCTTTTTCTCATCTTCATTCGTTATCCTCCCCAAACCACACATAGCCTTTAGCGGGAACCTTATGTCCATCAACAGTTACCTCAGTGTCGGTATAGTTAACAAACACGGTTGGGCCATTTTCATACTCGGTTTTTACTACATTGGGTAATACCTCGGTATATCCAACTATCTTTTTATCATAGATAAGGTTTAGAAGTTTTGAATACTCGGTGTATTTCTCTACTGCCTCATCTTTCCACCAATTAAAGGTCGAGCTATAGAGGTAGTCGTAGGTTGTTTCCTGGAGTATGCTGGCTTCCTGGGCGATGGTATTATACATCGGCTCGGTTCCGGTCGAAACCGCCCAAAGATAGGTTAATTCCTCATCGATGGTTTGCGGGAGCGACTCGGTTGTAACGGTTACATAACCATGCAGTACAAGCTGATAAAGCGGGATATCATAATCGAACATCTCGTAGCAGCTGGAGCCGATCGGAGCTGCGGTTACGATATCAACATACGCAAAGGTATATGCGTTTGCGCCTGCAATAGAAATCTTATAGCCTGCTTCTTTATAGGCTGCCAAGGTTTCCTTTACCTTGCCAACAAGGTACTGCTTATTCTGAAGACCCTTCTTGGTGAAGTTAGTATAGAAATATTCGCCAAGGGTATCCATCGAGATAGCATCGAGTTCCATCGAAGCATAGGAATCGAGGAATGCGAGAGCCGAAGACTGGAAGCGATCGGCGGTTGCTATTCGGCGGGCTGTATCGCGGCGCTCGGTATAAACCGAATTGCGATACAAGTATTTATACATAACCTTGTTGAAATGGGTTCTTATAGAATTGGAATTGCTTATTTCTCTTGCATAAACGAAATCGGAGTTTGCTATTAGGGTTGCTCCCGATTCTGCCGCATAGGTCTTAAGACCCGAGAAGCCTTTTCCGCCGCCAACATTTGAAAGATGATCAACACCCGAGGGAAGCTCATCATTGGTAACACCTGTATTACCCCAACCGATAAGCTCGGCGGTAACATCGTTTACACCCGCGGACTTGAGCTGCTCGAGAATCTTTTTAACATCGTCATAGGTAGTTAACGATATCTGCTCGTTATACTTAAAGCCGAGCGCAGCGGTTATTTTATCAATGCTATGGTAAACATCAAGATGAAGCGAGGGCTTATTTTGGTTCTTCTTTAGAACACCCTCGGCAACAAGGTATTCCTGATATGCCGAAGCGATGCCCTGATAGGATGCTTTTTCGGCTCCGAGGAAGAAATAGCTAACGGTAAACTTGCCGGTACCTGCAACCTTCGACCAGTTGCTTACGTTCTGACCCTCCCAAGAGGTTCCGAACATGGAAACCGGAGAATTGGCGCGGTATATAGCCTTGGCGGAGGCTGCGTTATAGCCATATTTTTTGGCTGCTGCGGAATATGCACAGATGGCTGCGCTATCATCGCCTTCGGTTATAACACCAAGGAGTGCGCGATCGGAATTAACGATTCCGAAAATCGGGAGATGAATTCTCTCGCCGCGATATTTATCTATATATGTGAGCGGGTTCAACTCGGTTCCATATACATTTCCAACATATTCGGAAACACCCGAGCCATTATTAAAGTTGATGACTGCGCCGCTTCCATCGGGCACTACTATATAGCCTTCATCATCCATTTTTGCTGCGCCGAAGCCGGGCAAAAGCTTGATATAGATGATGAGGATATCCGAGCCCTCAACGAGTTCATCATAGAGGATGGATGCCTTGAACTGATCGCCATCCAAAACATATTCAACCGGGATGGTTACTCCAAGCCAAGCAATCGAGAAGGTAACCTTAACACCGTTTTCAATTTTTTCGATGGTGATATCACCCTCGCTGCATTCCTCAACGGTATTGGTTTTCTCGAGGCCCGAAATATCGGTTGCATTTGCTTTCTCGCTATATATGTATTCGATAACGAGGGGCGATTTTATGCTTGTTTTTTCGATACCAACCGAATTCTTATCGCTAACCTCATCCGAAGGAGCCGAGCAGAAAACATTTCCGCTGGCAAGATTTTTTACAACAACGTTTCCTGTTTCTCTATCGATATAGAGAACGTTATGCGAGTTTTCGGAAACCTTTTCGTAGGTGGTTTCGCCGAGAATGAAGGTATCGGCGGCACCCTCGGTCGGGGCGGCCCCAACCGTTAGCACCATGGAAAGCAAAAGAGCGACACATAAAATGCTGCTGATTATGGATTTAATTTTCATTATGTGTCCTCCTTTATCTGATTTGGATTTCCTGCATTATGGAGCTTGCAAACTGCCATACCTGAAGCATAAGGGTATAGAACAAGGCTAAAAGGAAGCCTATAACAGCCATTGCAAGAATTGTTAAGAATACGGATGCTACCATTTTGCCGAAGGAATACTCATGGAGTGTTATAAGTGCGAAAGCACCGATAGCGAGGGTCCAGAGCAGGCCAACCGAGGTTATAAGGGTCATGAATACGCCTTCGCTACCGGTTAGAACATTACTGAGGGCTGCCGAGATTCCGATCGAGATAACATACGGAATAAGTGCATAAGCGATTGCACAATAGATTTCTTTAAAGGTTCCCTTGCCGTTGCAGAGGGTACACATCGACCAGTTTGCCGAAACAAAGAGAATGAAGATACCAAAGGTTTTGAATATCTCGATAAGCAGATTGAAATCGGTAACTCGGGCGGTGCTGAATGAGAAGCCTGTGCAGAAGAATGCGAGGGTATCGATTACGAACCAAGCAATAACGATTCCCGAAGCGATAAGCGGCGATTCGGTTTTGCGATCCTTGAACTGATCGAAGGAATCAACCGGATGGAACAGGGTATATATCGGGAGACCCCATTTGCTCTCGAGGGAGGAATATGCGGTTCCCTCTACCACCTTCATCTTGCTTCTGAAGAGCTTCTTTAAAACGATGATAACAGCAACAATAGCAACAATAACCAAGATTATCCAAAGAATATTTTCGGCCATTGCCTGCTTTCTATACTGTTTGAAGGATTTTGAATATTCATCCTGCGCACCGGCTATCTGGAAGTAATCCATAGCCTCCTTATAATCGCCGCGCTCATCATAAACGAGGGCTAAGCCATAATAGGGATAGGTGCTGTTTGAGTTGAGGATAAGAACATGCTCCCATGCTGCCTCACGGGCATCCAAATCGGTAGAATCGCCGAGGAGGAAGGCTTCGCGAAGGGCAAGACCATATTCGGTAGGTGCATAAATATGGATACAGTTTTTAGCGGCATCCAAAACAAGGATTTTGCCTTTAACTGTTTCGATGGCGGTTGCGTTGCCCATCATACCGTGGTAGTCGCCCTTGCCGCCTACCGCGCCGATGAAGTCGCCATCAACGGTATACTGATAAACTCTGCCGTATTCCGAGTCGAGAACATTTATCATGCCCTCATAGTCGATATCGATATCGGTAAAGCAGTTATTAAGGCGCTGCCAATAATGCGAATAAGAGTCGTTTTCGGTTTCACCGAATTTAACATCGGAATTCAGATTGCTCTTACCGGTATAGTTTAAGCACTGAACAACATCGCTCGAACCGAATATAAAGCGGTCGGCCTTAACGGTATAGATAAAGTTGTTACCATCGAGGGTCATGTTTGCGAAGTTGGTAGGAGTTATGCTTCTTCTTGCGGCTCGCTGAGCGCGGGTTAAGAACTTATTGTAGAAGAACTGCTTGATAACATCGGCGGTAGCCTCAACGGTATTGCTGCCGTAGAAAACCTTGAATTCACCCGACTGAGTGAAGGTTAGGATACCGGTATTGATCGATTTACAGATAACATAGATGGTTCCATCGTTGCCTATCATAACCTTGGTTACATCAAAGGGAGTTTCGGTTCCTGCCAAGGCCTCATCGGGGCGGTTGATGGTTAGCTTTAATTTGCGCTCCTTATCAAAAACGAGGATGCGAAGATTTTTGGTATCGGCTATGTAGATGCTGCCATCGCTGCCGATATCCATGCCGGTTGCACCGACAAAGCTTATCGGGTTGCCATCCTTATCAAGGAAATCATCATAGATTGCCTTAACCGAATAATCAGACGCGCTGAGCACTACGATTCTGCCATTCTCGGTATCGAGAACATAGAGCGAATCCTTGCCATCATAAACCATATCCGAGGGAGCTGCGAGGGGAAGCTCGAGCCCTAGGTCGTTCGAGTTGATCGAGCCCTGGGTAAGGTAGGTTATCGGGGCTTCGTGGGAGGTTTTGTAGCCATCATATTCGTATCCATCATATGGTGCGGTTAATTGCGGTAGAGCTGATGCCGAAACCGAGAAAACCATTATTGCAACCATAGTGAAAACAAGCACTTTAAAGAATTTACTTATGTTTCGCAATTACTACACCCCTATTCTGCGGTAGTTTCACTTTCTACTTCGTTTACGCCAATGTAGAACAAATTATCATAGTCGATACCCGACCATTCGTATTTAACCCAAATCGAAAGCTCATAGCTCTCACACGCAAGCGATACATCGCCCTCGTATACTATGCTATCAACCGCTTTGCCGCCCTTTATGAAATAAAGGATTTTGCTTGCGGTATCGGCGGCTTTAATGCATTTGCCTTTACCTTCGATAGCTTCCTCGCTGAGCTCGAAACCGTAGCCCGGGCCGGGCGAATCGATAGAATCAAAGTTTGCCTTTGCAACCGGTTTTGCAAACTGGCTTTGAAGCGAAGCATCAATGCTGCCATCAAAGAGGAAAACCTCATCTACCGATATCCCCGCCTTTAAGGGGAGGATATAAAGATCATTTATCTTGGCGGAGGGGGCCAGGGAGAAAACGAACTGCTTCCAACCATTATCGCCATCGGCAACCGATTTAAGCACAATGCTGCCCGCCTGGTCATACGAACCATTTGCGATAACATAAACACCATGATCGCCTGCGAATTTGGCAGGGTCGGTAATCTTTTCGGGTTTAGCCGATAAAACGATTACCAAAACTATGGTTACGGCCAGCAAGAGTATCGCAGCCGAGAGCAATATCGGTTTCGCCTTTCTCGAAATTTGCATAATAATCCCCCAAGATAAAATATATTTTTATATATTATAATAGCAGTTTGTTAAAAATGCACTACTAAATCTTTACCTATTTGGTCCTGACCCTTGCATTTTGCCCAAAAAATGCCCCTTTTTTGGTTTTTTTGAGAAAAATATAGCAAAATTTTACTTTGCCTGGTAAAAAAGGCAGAGGAACTCGTTTAAGTGGTAAAAAAATAGAAAAACGGCACCGTTTATACACGGTGCCGTATGTTTCTTAATTGTTCCCTTTTTGCAAAAAATTAGAACATTTCCGCGAATTTCGTCGCGGGGGAGTTATTCTTCCCTGCATCCTATCACTGCGACAAAAAGTATCACGAATCGACCGATTTTCGAATCCGTTTTTGACCGCTGAATTATAAAGCAAAAACAAATTCTCCCACCCCGTTCCCCAAAAATGGGCAAACCGCGCGAAAACCCGCTTCACAAGCGGATTTCACGAGTTTGGAGAAGAGCAGAAACTGATGGTTTTTAGACTGTTTTAAGGCTTTTTCACAAAGCTTAAATTTCGACCTCCATCAGAGGTTCGCCGAGCACGGGATAGTCGTTTTCCCACTCGATTTTTCCATAAAAAACTTCACGCGAGGACCAGTTGTTTTCAACGTTTGTTCCATTCTCGTTATCGCCGTAAAGTCGGGCATGATACACCAAAATATCATCGCCTTCGGGGGTTTTTACCACCGAACAATGACCCGGTCCATAGACTCCGTTCGCCATCGAGAAGAGGGGTTTTTCGCTCTTTTTCCAGGAGTTTTTATCTAAAATATCGCCGCCCGAATAGGTCAAAAGACCGAGGCAATAATGCTGGCTTCGACAATCTGATGCCGAATAAAGCATATGAATATATTTGCCTTTTTTGAGCATAAAAGAGCCCTCAATAACGGGGTTCATTTGCCTTTCCCAATCGAGATCCGCATTCGCTACAGAGGCGGAATTTTGCGATAAAGTCATGGGGTCGGACAGCTCAACTATGGTTATACCATCCCAAGAACCCGCCATATAAAGCTTGCCCTCATGGGTGAAAATTGTTCCATCAATCGCCCATTTATTTTCGAGCCCATGCATATTGCCCAAAAACTCATATTCGCCGAAAATATCCTCGGTTTTTGAGCACAAAACATGCATACTATGGCAACCTATATTCCCCTTGCAGCCGGGGGCGGCATAAACATACCAACGGTCGCCTATTTTATGGAGCTCGGGGGCAAACCAAGAGCCAAGATCTCCCTGCTTTTCTTTGTCATATATCTTTAAAACCTCGCCTTTTTCGATATCCTCGAGGTTTTTAAAGCGCGAAATAAAAAGTTCGCAATCGGAGGTATAGCAATAGTAATACATGCCGCCCTCATAGATGATATAAGGATCTCCTGCATCGCGCCTGCCAACATTTGCGGAGGTTAAAACG
>JAZOXC010000081.1:0-23002 GCA_045659535.1 Acutalibacteraceae bacterium | reverse complement strand
ACATTAAGAAAAATGTTGTTGAAACAACCTATATGCCCATTCTTACCGCTTCCCTTAAAAATATAATAGGAATTGAAACCACAATAAAGGTTATGGTTGAAGATAAAAGCGGAAACCTTATATCCCCCGAAGCAGATAATTCGGTTTTCTTTGATAAAACCTTTACCTTTGATAATTTTATTGTTGGCTCAACAAACCGTTTTGCCCATGCGGCAGCTATGGCTGTTGCGGACAACCCCTTTATCATATATAACCCCCTCGTTATTTATGGTAAATCGGGTGTTGGAAAAACCCATCTTATGCTCGCAATAAAAAATCACATTATAAAAAACTTCCCTAATAAAAAAATTGTTTATACCAACAGCGAAGATTTCACAAACCAGCTTATCTCCGCTCTGCGCGACGGAACTATTGAAAATTTCCGCGAAAAATTCCGTACAGCCGATGTTTTACTGATGGATGACATCCACTTTATCGCCGGCAAAGAACAAACCCAGGAGGAATTTTTCAATACATTTAATACACTCTATCAAAACAACAAACAAATTGTTGTTACCCTCGACCGTCCTGTTATGGAGGTTAAAACTCTTGAAGAGCGTATTCGTTCGCGACTTGAAGCAGGTCTTTTGGCCGATATTTCATCGCCCGATTTTGAAACCCGCGTTGGTATTGTTAAAACCAAGTCCGAGCTTTTAGGTATTACCCTTGCCGAAAATGTTATTTATTACATTGCCGAGCATATAAGAGCTAATACCCGCCAGCTTGAGGGCGTTGTTAAAAAGCTTCAGGCATATATTATGTTCCAAAAGAAGGCTCCAACCATTCCGGTTGTTCAAGGCTTTATTCGCGATATTGTTAATGATCCTAAAAAAGAGCCTATTAAAATTGAGCAGATTATTTCCGAGGTTGCCCGCAATTATTCAATTCAAGAAACCGATATTCTCTCTTCGCGCAGAACAGCTAATGTTGCTCTCGCCCGCCAGGTTTCTATGTTTATTGCAAAAGAAACAACCGAGCTTTCCTATAAAGCTATCGGCGAAAGTTTTGGAAAAGATCATACAACCGTTCTTTATGCCTGCCGCGAAATAGAAAAGAAAATAAAGCAGGATCCCTTTGAAAAGGAAATTATCGAAGAGATAATTAAAAACATAAAAGGTGAGTAGGTTACTTTTGTTTACATAATCGGCGATTTATTAACAGTTTTAACCTTAATTAAATCCTGAGTTTTTAACAGCTTATTTAACAACCTAAAAATTGCTAAATTATCCACCTTTTATTAAAAAATTCTTAAAAGCGGGTGAAAGGCTTGTCCTTGCGGCTTTTTAGGGTTTTTAACCTTTTTAACACCCCCTACTACTACTACTAAAATCTATAACATAAAAACATTTTTTGGAGGAATAAAAATGATTATTTCGGTAAATCGCGCAACATTATGCGAAACAGTTTCTAATCTCTCCCGAGTTGTTTCTTCTAAAACTACCGTTCCTGTTTTAGAGGGTATCCTTATTACAACCGAAAACGGTGCAATTAATCTTTCGGCTTATAACCTTGAAAACGGTTTAAATAAGAAAATTGATGCAACTATTGAAGAGGCCGGTCAGATTGTTATTTCGGCTAAGGTTTTCAATAACATTCTTCATAGTCTTAAAGGCGAATTCGTTAGAATTAAAACCGATGACCGTTTAATGTGCAAAATTGAGAGCGATACCGCTGTTTTTGATATTATGGGTATGGCTGCTATTGATTTTCCCGAGATTCCTTCGATCGCTGATGGAAAGAAAATTACTCTTTCGGCAGGAATTTTAAAGGAAATGGTTCGCGAAACCATCTTTGCTGTTGCTCCTACCGAGGGAACAAGACCGATTTTAACAGGTCTTGATTTTGAAATTGAAGATGGCGCATTAAAGCTTGTTGCTATTGATGGTTATCGTTTGGCCATAAGAAAAGAAAATGTTAATATCTCGGATAATTTAAAGTTTGTTGTTTCGGGTCGCGCTGTTGCCGAAATTGTTAAAATTATTTCGGATGAGGATGCCGATATTGAGATGACCATTGGCAGAAGACATATTTGCTTCTTTGTTGAGGGTTATACCTTTATTGCTCCGTTGCTTGATGGTGAATTTATTGATTATAAGAAAACCATTCCTGCAACCTTCTCGCAGAAGATGACTGTTGAAACCGATTATTTAATTGAAATAATCGAGCGTATTTCTCTTATTATTAATGATAACTTTACAACTCCCGTTCGTTGCATTATAGGTAGCGAAGAAACAATCTTCAGCTGTGCTACCTCGGTTGGAAGAGCAACCGAAAAGGCTGAAATAAAGCTCGAGGGTAATGAGTTTGAAATTGGTCTTAACAGCAAATATTTGCTCGAGGCTTTGCGCGCTTGTAATTATGAGCGAGTTAACATCTGCTTTAATGGTGGTTCCGCCGCAGTTGTTATAACTCCCGAAGATTCCGACAGCGCAGTTTATATGATCATGCCGATGAGGTTGAAATAATGGAAAAGGTTAGTATAAACGGAGAATTCATTAAACTTGATAGTCTGCTTAAATTAGCCGGTCTTGTTTATACCGGCGGACAGGCTAAAATGGAAATTTTGGATGGAAATGTTAAGGTTAACGGCGAGGTTTGCCTTATGAGGGGTAAAAAAATCCGCCGTGGCGATATTGTTTCGTTCGATGGAACAGAAATTATTGTAGAATGATAATTAAAAATGTTCTTATAAAGAATTTTCGAAACATAAAAGATGTTTCCTTTTCGCCCGATGAAAAGATGAATGTCTTTTATGGTCCTAATGCGCAGGGAAAAACCAATCTTTTAGAGGCTATCTGGCTTTTTACGGGGGCAAAAAGCTTTCGCGGAGCAAAGGATAGCGAATTTATAAGATTCGGCGAGACTGAAGCTCTTATTAAAACCGAGTTTTTAAAAGATGGAGCGCTGCAGGATAGTGAAATTAAAATAGGGGAGAGAAGAAAAGCGGTTTTAAACGGCAATTCTTTAGCTTCTCCCGGAGCTTTAGCAGGAAATTTTTGCGCGATTGTTTTTTCGCCGCAAGATATCTCGCTTGTTAAGGATGGTCCTTCGGTTCGCCGCCGCTTTTTAGATACCGC
This sequence comes from Acutalibacteraceae bacterium, assembly GCA_045659535.1. Classification (GTDB taxonomy): domain Bacteria; phylum Bacillota; class Clostridia; order Oscillospirales; family Acutalibacteraceae; genus SIG589. Next base: position 19,886 of record JAZOXC010000081.1, on the reverse strand, counting down.
AATTTTTCAAATATATCCTAAATATGTTGAAATAATGCGAAAATATACCCGCGCGGTGCAGCAGCGAAATTCGGCTATAAAGGATCTTTATCACCATTCCGAACTCGCTTCGCTTATCGATGTTTTCGATATGGAAATAGTGGAGAACGGAAAAAAGATAATTGAATACCGAAAAAATTATATTGATATGCTAAAAATCGAGGTTCCAAAGGTTTATTCGGGAATTTCGGAGCAAAAAGAGCAGCTTGATATCAGCTATTCGCTTAATTGTTCGGCAGAGCTGTTAGAGGAAAGGCTAAAGGCTGCCCGCCGCGAGGATATGCGAACCGGGGTTACAAGTGTTGGTCCGCATCGCGATGATATAGATTTTTCGATAAACGGTATTTCGGCGCGACTTTATGGCTCGCAGGGTCAAAAGCGCTCGGTTGCGCTCTCGCTAAAGTTAGCAGAGGCCGAGATTTTGAATAAAAAAACCGGCTCTCGTGCAGTTGCGCTGCTCGATGATGTTATGAGCGAGCTCGATCCCGCCCGCCAGGATTATGTTCTTAATCATATAAAGGATTGGCAGGTATTTATAACCTGTTGTGATCCTTCGAATACGAAAAATCTGCTTTCGGGCAGAATTTTCAAAATAGAGAACGGAGAAATAAAATAAATGTATCTTCATGTAGGAAAGGAAATCATCCTTAAAACCGAGGATATAATAGGTATTTTTGATTTAGATACCGCAACGGTTTCGAAATCAACCCGTAATTATCTCGCAAAAAGTGAAAAACGCGGCGAGGTTATAAATGTTACGAGCGAACTGCCAAAATCCTTCATTGTTTGCCAAAAGAATAATGAAAAAAAGGTTTATATCTCGCAGATCTCAACAGCTACGCTTGAAAAGCGATCAACATATAAAACTAAACTGAAGTAATTGAGGAGAAAAAAATGAGTATCGAAAATAATACCCCCATAACCGAAAATTACGACGAAAATTCCATACAAGTTCTTGAAGGACTTGAGGCGGTTCGTAAGCGCCCCGGTATGTATATCGGTTCAACCGGTGAGCGCGGTCTGCACCACCTTGTTTATGAAATCGTTGACAACTCAATCGACGAAGCCCTCGCAGGATATTGCGATAAAATTATCGTTGAAATCCTCGATGATGGCGTTATCAAGGTTATAGATAACGGTCGTGGTATCCCTGTTGGTATAAACCCGCAAAAGGGAATCCCCACTGTTACCGTTGTTTTCACAATTCTGCACGCCGGCGGTAAGTTCGGCGGCGGCGGATATAAGGTTTCGGGCGGTCTTCACGGTGTTGGTGCATCGGTTGTTAATGCGCTTTCTTCCTGGCTCGAGGTTGAGGTTCGCGATGGTAAAAACATCTATAAACAGCGCTATGAAAAGGGCGTTATCATGACCGACCTTGAGGTAATAGGCGAAACCAACGAAACCGGTACTACCGTTACCTTCAAACCAGATGATAAAATCTTTACCGATACTACCGTTTACGACTACGATACCCTTAAAACTCGTCTTCGTGAGCAGGCATTCCTCAATGCAGGTATCAGAATCGAGCTTGTTGATAAGAGAACCGATGTTTTTGAACCCAAGAGCGATGAATTTTATTATGAGGGCGGTATTCGCTCCTATGTTGAGTTCTTGCTTGCAGGCATCAAAAAGGAAAGCCTGAACAGCGAGGTTATCTATCTTTCGGGAAGCCGCGGCGATGAAACCGCCGAAATCGCTCTTTTATGGTCAACCGCTTATGATACAAAGGTTATGTCGTTCGCGAATACCCTTCATACTATCGATGGCGGTACCCATGAGCAGGGCTTTAAGCAGAGTCTTGCAAATACCGTTAATAAATATGCTTTTGATTTCAAGCATCTTAAGGAGGGCAACCCCCGACTCAAGGGCGAGGACATAACCGAAGGCTTGGTTGCTGTTGTTAGCGTTAAGCTCGCTGACGCACAGTTTGAATCCCAAACCAAGGCAAAGCTTGGTAATACATCTATTGGTAAGCTTGTTCGTGAAATTGTTAACGATAAGCTTTATCAGTTCCTTGAAGAGCATCCGCAGGAAGCAAAGATAATTATTGATAAGTCGATTGCTTCTTCAAATGCTCGTGAGGCAGCCCAGAAGGCACGCGATGCCACAAGAAACAAATCGGGAATCGGCGGAAGAACCCGCATGCCCGAAAAACTTAAAGACTGCATCTCCAACGACCCCGAGAAGACCGAAATCTTCATTGTTGAGGGAGATTCTGCAGGCGGTTCGGCCGTTGAAGGCCGCAACAGCACCTATCAGGCCATCCTTCCTCTTTGGGGTAAGATGCTCAATGTTGAGAAGGCAAGGGTTGATAAGGTTTATGGAAACGAGAAGTTAGCCCCCGTTGTTATCGCTCTCGGAACCGGAATTGGCGAAAACTTCGATATAACCCGACTTCGCTATGACAAAATCGTTATCATGGCCGATGCCGACGTCGATGGTTCGCATATTAGAACACTTCTTCTTACATTCTTCTTCCGTTATATGCCCGCGCTCATCGAGACAGGTCATATTTATCTTGCTCAGCCGCCGCTTTATCGCGTTGCGAAGGGCAAGACCTATTATGATGCATTTACCGAAGAGGATAGAGACAGATTTATTGAGCAGCTTGGCGGCAATGTTGATATCCAGCGCTATAAAGGTCTTGGTGAAATGAACCCCGACCAGCTCTGGGAAACAACCCTTGACCCCGAGCGCAGAACCCTTCTCCAGGTTAAGATGGAGGATGCCGAGCTTGCCGATGCAACCTTTACCATGCTCATGGGTGATGAGGTTGAGCCTCGCCGCAAGTTTATTGAAGAAAATGCAGTATTTGCAACAGATTTGGATATATAAGGAGGGATAGAAATGGCAAATCGCGAAAAAGTTTATTGGCCGGAAGATGAATTAACCAATATTCAGCCGGTTGAAATTGTTGATGAAGTTAAGCAGTGTATGCTTCAGTATTCGATGTCGGTTTTGGTTGGCCGTGCTATCCCCGATGTTCGAGATGGTTTAAAGCCGGTTCACCGCCGCATCCTTTATACCATGTATGAAAACGGACTTTCGCCCGATAAGAAGCACAGAAAGTGCGCCGATACAGTAGGTTCGGTGCTCGGTAGATACCATCCGCATGGTGATGCCAGCGTTTATGATGCAATGGTTCGTATGGCGCAGGATTTCTCGCTTCGCTATCCGCTTATTGATGGTCAGGGTAACTTTGGTAATATCGATGGCTTCCCCGCAGCAGCCTATCGTTATACCGAGTCGCGCCTTAACCGTTTATCCCATGGTATGCTCGATGATATCGAGAAGGAAACCGTTGATTTCTCGCCCAACTATGATAATCGTTTGGAAGAGCCGGTTGTTCTTCCCGTTCGTTTCCCGCAGCTGCTTGTTAATGGTTCTTCGGGTATCGCTGTTGGTATGGCAACCGAAATTCCGCCTCATAACCTTGCCGAGGTTATTGATGGTATGTGTTGCCTTATTGATAACCCCGAGGCAGATTTATCCGAGCTCTGCCAGCATATTAAGGGACCCGATTTCCCGACCGGCGGTATTATTATGGGTCGTTCGGGCATCCGCGCCGCATATGCAACAGGTCGCGGCAAGATAATTGTTCGCGGTAAGGCCGAAATCGAGGAAATCCGCGATGGTCGCTTCCGCATTGTTATCACAGAGATCCCCTATAAGGTTAAAAAGCAGGATTTAGTTAAAAATCTTTATGATTTGGCTGCCGAAAAGCGCATCGAAGGCATCGATGATGTCGTTGACTACTCTTCCAAGCGCGATGGCGGTATCAAAATCGTTGTTGAACTCAAGAAGGATGCAAATCCCCAGGTTGTTCTCAACAAAATTTATAAAAATACAGCCCTTCAGACAACCGTTGGCGCTATTTTGCTTGCGATTGTTAACGGAAAGCCGCAGATTCTCACCCTTAAGGAGATGCTCGAGAACTGCATCGACTTCCAATGCGATATCGTTCGCCGCAGAACCCTATTCGATAAGCGCAAGGCCGAAGAGCGCGCTCATATTCTTGAGGGACTCAAGACCGCACTCGACTTTATCGATGAGGTTATTAAGATTATTAGAAACAGCAAGACCATACCCGAAAGTAAGGAAGCTCTCGGCGAGCGCTTCGGACTTGATGATATCCAAACAACCGCCATCGTTCAGATGCCTCTTGGTCGTTTGGCAGGTATGGAAAAGCAGAAGATTGAGGATGAGCTTGCCGAGCGCCTTGCATTCATCAAGGAATGCGAAGAAATCCTTGGCAGCCAGGCAAGAATTCTTGATATCGTTAAAACCGAGAGCCTTAACCTCCGCGATAAGTTTGCCGATGAGCGCAGAACCGAGATTTCGGATGTTGCAGGCGAGGTTGATATCGAGGATCTTATCCCCAACGATGAATGTGTTATCACCAAAACCGAAAACGGCTACATCAAGAGAACCGTTTCGGATACCTATTCTGTTCAGCATAAGGGCGGTCGCGGCATAACCGGTATGACCACCCGCGAAGAGGATGCGGTTGAGAGCATGTTTATCTGCGATGCACACGATCCGGTTATGATGTTTAGTAATCTTGGTCGAGTTTATCGCATTAAGGCATATGAAATTCCCGAGGGAAGCCGTCAGGCAAAGGGAATTAACATAGTAAATCTCCTCCCGCTAATGCCGGGCGAGAAGATTTCGCATATTGTTCCTGTTAAGGATACCGATGAAAACTCCTATGTTGTTATGGTTACCTCCAAGGGAACCATCAAGAGAACCAAGCTTTCGGCTTATAAGAATACCCGTTCTACAGGTATTATTGCCATCAACCTCGAGGAAGAGGAAGAGTTGGCATTCGTTAAGATAACAAATGGCGAGAGCGAGCTTCTCATCGCAACCAAGAAGGGTAAATCTATCCGTATTGATGAGCGCGATGCAAGAGAAATGGGCAGAACCGCTCATGGTGTTCGCGCTATTAAGCTTCGCGAGGGCGACTGCGTTGTTGGTATGACCGAGATAACCGATGAAAGCGTTATCCTAACCGTTACCGAAACAGGCTATGGCCGCCGCTCGAACGCAACCGATTATCGCCTGCAGACCCGTGGCGGTCAGGGCGTTACTAACTATAATGTTGAGAAATATGGTGATGTTGCAACCGTTATGTCGGTTACCGATGATGACGATATCATTATGATCGCATCGAACGGTATCATTATCCGAATTGCGGTTTGCGAAATCAGCACCTTCTCGCGTCCCGCAAAGGGTGTTCGCGTTATGCGCGTTGCCGAGGGTGAGAAGATTCTCTCGATAGTTACTGCCGATCATAGCGATGAGGAGGCCGAAGCTCCCGCCGAAACCCCTGCAGAAGCAGAGGCAACCGCCGAAGCAGAGGTTGCCGAGGTCGAGGCTCCGGCAGAAGAAAACTAAAAGGATAAATTTTAATGTTTCCTTATTATCTAACCCCTAAAGCATTGGAAATAAAACAAATAAGGCGGGCGGCGAACTGTATAGGCGCCGCCTATGCCTTTATATTCTTTCCGAACCTGCTGCTCGAATATCTTGCCATGAATTCGAGCGGTTTTGCCGCATTTATCCGCTCGGTTTCTCATGATGCGGTTTTTTCGGCGATTTTGGATATTTTCTTTGCTGTTTTGGTTTTTATCCCGCCTTTTTTAATGGCGGCAGCGATGGGCGGTCGCAGTTTTGCGGTCGCGGATTTCAGAAAACCCAAAAAGGGAAAGATTTTGCCCCTTGTTTTAATTGGATTTGGCATTTGTCAGATAGGCGAGATAACAACCTTCCTTTTTGGAAGCCAAATGGCCTTTTTCGGCAGCGAGCCGATTATGAGCGAGCCGGTTTATGAACGAAGCTTGTATGGAGTTTTGGCTGCGGTTGCTTCAACCGCTATCGTTCCCGCCCTTTGCGAGGAGTTTGCTCTGCGCGGAGTAACAATGGGAATGATTCGCCGCCATGGCGATGATTTTGCCATCTTTGTTTCGGCGCTCTTGTTCGGACTTATGCATCGCAACCTTGTTCAAACCCCGTTTGCCTTTATTGTTGGTTTGGGACTCGGCTTTATTGCCATCAAGGGCGGCAGCGTTTTTGTTGCCGTTTTGGTTCACTTTTTAAACAATATCACCTCGGTCGCTTTTGAATACATCGAGCCGGGGTTGAGCTATACTATGCAGAGTGTTCTTTATTCCTGCTATGGTATGGTCGTTTTGGGACTTGGAATATTAGGCTTCCTCCTTTATAAGGATAAAAAAGAGCTATTCACCTTAGAGCGCGCCGAAGAAAACCTTTCATTTGGTCGAAAAATGGGTGTTTTCTTCTCTTCTCCCATTATAATCATCGTTTTATGCTTAACTGCGATAGAAATTTTTAAAATTCAGATAGGATAGGCTTTATGAATGCAGATTTTATGGATAGGGCAATAGAGCTCGCAAAAATCGCCGCCGCCAATGGCGAGGTGCCGGTTGGCGCGGTTATAGTTCGCGATGGCGAAATAATAGGCGAGGGCTATAATCTTCGCGAAACCGAAAAAAGTCCTACCGCCCATGCCGAAATTGCCGCTATCGAATCGGCCGCTAAAAAGATAGGCGATTGGCGACTTGATGGCTGCTCGATTTATGTAACACTCGAGCCTTGCCCGATGTGTGCGGGTGCGATTATAAATTCGCGCCTAAAAGAGGTTGTTTTCGGCGCTTTTGATAAGCGAATGGGAAGCTGCTCGGGAGAATCGGTTGTTAATCTGTTTTCCTGCGGCTATGACCATAAACCCGAGGTTTTTGGCGGTATTCGCGAGGCGGAGTGCCAAAAAATTCTTGCAGACTTCTTCAAAGAGTTAAGAGATTGACAAAATCTGACAATATTCGACAAATAATGTTCCACGTGGAACAAACAATATAAAAGGAGGAACCAATATGCAGAATTTCAGCAAAATTATTGCCGAAGGTATAGAGGTTCCTTTTGGTTTTTGCCCGTTTTCCGAGGTTGAGGGGCATCTTTTGGAATGCAGAGCCAAGGCGCGACTCCCCAAGGCCGCCAAAACCATAGTTTGCTTTGCATTTCCCTATAAGGTTGCCGATGGCGCACCCAAAAACATATCGCGCTATGCAGCCGTTCCCGATTATCATGAAATTCTCGGCAAAAAACTAAACTCGCTTGCCGAAAAGTTCCGAGAGGCCTACCCCGATAATAGTTTTGAGGTGTTTATCGATAATTCGCCAATCCCCGAGGTTTATGCCGCCGCTCGCGCGGGGCTCGGCTTATATGGCGATAATGGGCTTCTTATAACAAAGGAATACGGAAGCTTTGTTTTCATCGGCGAGATTGTTACCGATTTAGAGCTGCCGCTTCCGCAGGGCGAGGTTTTGCGCTGCGAGGGCTGCGGGGCCTGCCTTTCGGCTTGTCCGGTTGGTCTTTGTAAGCAGAGCTGCCTTTCGGCGATAACCCAAAAGAAAAAACCGCTTTCCGATGATGAAAAGCGGCTCATTTTAGAAAACGGCTCGGTTTGGGGCTGTGATATATGTCAAAACGCCTGCCCGATGAATATCGGATCGGGGAAAACGAGCATTCCCGAGTTCAGAGAAGGCTACCGCGATGAATACTCTATAGGCGAGAACATCGAGGGCCGAGCCTTTGCATGGCGCGGCGAGGCGGTTATAAAGCGAAATGCCCTACTTTTTGAAGATATCGCTGATATCCTCCCGCGAAATTAGATTATAGCGGAGCGCGAGGAAGCCATAAACCGCAACCGCGATGCCGCAACCGACCAAAACGGCGATTATTGGCGAAGCATATACTTTCGGAGCAAAAAACGCGGCGGGAAGAACCGCCAAAACCATAAAGATAAATGGTTTTAGCAGCCAATCCTCGTATAAAAAGGGAAGCTTTGTGCATTTGCAGACCTCCGCGACCCGCCAAACTCCGGTCAGCAGATTGCTGATATACATAACCCCCAAAAATCCGTTCATTCCAAACCGGGGAACCAAAAGGGCGATAAGGGCGATGCGGCTTGCCGAATCGAAAACCGAAAGGCGGAAAACAAAGCCCTGCTTATCGAGCCCCTTTAGCATGCCATCGCAGATGCTATCGATATACATAAGCGGAACGAGGGGAGCGAGGGAGCGAAGCAGAAAAGCAATCTCGTAGCTACCATAAATCAAGAGTCCAATTGGCTCGGCGAGAACAAAAAATATTCCCGCGAGTAAAAAAGAGGAAACAAAGGTTAGGCTTATAATCTTGTCGGCTATGTATTTTATCTTGTAGCCCTCATTTTTTGAGTGTGCTTCGCTCATTTCGGGGATCAGCAGTGTTCCAACTGCCCCTAAAAAGGATGAAGGGAAGAAAATAAGCGGCAGCGCCATGCCTTTTATCATTCCAAACTGTGATAGCGATGCCGAAGCCGATCCGGAATAAAGAGATAGACTTTTTGGAACCTGGATATTTTCGATGGTTCGCAGAATTGAGTTTAGATATCTGCCCGTGGTTATTGGAGTCGCAATCGCCAATATGCGCCGAATGCCGAAGGAAAGCGGACGGCTGCCGCGATTTATTATCTTTTTGCGGTCGAGCCGATAGGAAACATATAAAAAGCCGAGAGAAAGCGCCTCGGCGGCGGTATCTCCTAAAACTATTGCAGCACACGCATATGAAAGACCACGGCTCGCAAAAGCTCCCGATAGAAAAACAACAATAAAAATTCTTGCCGCTTGCTCAAGTATCTGTGAAAGACTTTGCGAAACGGTTTTGCGCCGAGCAACAAAATATCCGCGCAGGCAGGAGGAAATCGCGATAAAAGGCAGCGAAAACCCAAGAATTCTAATCGCAGGGGCAGCCCGCATATCGCCGAGCATAAAAAAAGCCAGGGAATCGGCGAAAAAATAGGTTATCCCAAGCGAGAGCGCCGCTATAAAGAGCGAAAGGAAAATTCCTTTTCTTAAAACCCTTATTGCTCCTGCGCCCGAGCCGAGAGAAAGCTCATCGGCGCAAAGGCGGGTAACGGCGGTTGAGATTCCTCCCGCTGCAAAGGTTGAGAAGAGAACATAAACCGATAGAATGAGCTGATAAAGCCCGATGCCCTCGCTTCCAACCGCTCGCGAGAGCCAAATCTTGAAAATTATGCCCGCAAGCCTTAAAATAAGGGCAGTAACAGTTAGAATTATTGCATTTTTTATAAAAACAACTTTCATAAAAGTAAACCACCCCATTAACCTTATGTTCGGTGGGAAATCAATATACCGCAAAGGGTGATATTTATGGCTACTCCGCTTGCCGAAAAAATTAGACCGCAAAATGTTGATGAAATTGTTGGTCAACGCCATCTTCTTGCCGAGGGAAAAGCGCTTCGCCGCATAATCGAATCGGGCGAGATACCCAATTTAATATTTTATGGACCTTCGGGCATCGGAAAAACAACCGTTGCCAATATTATTGCTGCCCGCTGTGGCAAAAAGCTATACCGACTTAATGCAACAACCGCATCAACCTCGGATATCAAGGATATAATCTCGGGGCTTGGCGGAATTGATAGCATTGGCGGGGTGGTGCTTTATCTCGATGAGATTCAGTATTTTAATAAAAAGCAGCAGCAGATTTTGCTCGAATATATCGAGCGCGGCGATATAACTCTTATTGCATCAACCACCGAGAACCCATATTTCTATGTTTACGGTGCGATTTTAAGCCGAAGCACCGTTTTTGAATTCAAAGCGGTATCGGTAGAGGATATTATTCCGGCAATTACTCGTGCTTTTGGTATTATTGGCGAAGAACGAGGCATAAATATAGATGTAGAACCCGATGCGCTGCGAATTATCGCTTCGGGCTGCGGCGGCGATGTTCGAAAAGCCATGAATGCAGTAGAGCTTTGCGCTCTAACCGCAAAGGAGGAGGGCGGAAGCCTTAAGGTTTCGGCAGAACTTTGCCGCGAATTATCCCAAAAGAGTGCTATGCGCTATGATCGTGAGGGAGATGAGCATTATGATATCATCTCGGCCTACCAAAAATCTATGCGCGGCTCCGATCCCGATGCGGCGCTACACTATCTTGCAAGGCTTTTAGAGGCGGGCGACCTTCCTTCTGCATGCCGCAGACTGCTTGTTTGTGCTAACGAGGATGTTGGGCTGGCATACCCCTCGATAATTCCGATTGTTAAGGCCGCGGTTGATACCGCGCTGCAGCTCGGATTGCCCGAGGGCCGAATTCCGCTTGCCAATGCTGTTGTGCTTGTTGCAACTGCGCCGAAATCGACCTCGGCATATGAGGGTATCAATGCTGCGATGGCCGATATTGCGGCGGGAAGGGGCGGCGAAATCCCCAGGACCCTTAAAAACAAGCATTTTGATGGCGCTGATAACGCAAACCCGGGTCAATTCTATAAATATCCGCATGATTTCCCCGGTCATTATGTTAAACAGCAGTATCTGCCCGATGAACTGCGCGGCAGGAGCTATTATAAATACGGAGACAATAAAACTGAACAGACCTTTAAAGAATATTGGGATAAAATCAAGAAATAATCTTTTGGAGGTAAGGCTTATTGTGTTTAGGCTAACAGAAAAAACGCTGATTATTTGGCGTATTCGCCTTTTCGCAGTATTTTGCCCGCTTATTTTAGCGGCGGCCTACCTTTGCCTCTATTCTTTTTTGTTTTTAGCGGCGGCAGGAATACTGCTTGCCGCTTTTTTGTTTCTCCTTTGCTTTTATCTGCCGCGCTATATGGCAGAATACAAAATTGAGCACGGGGAAGGCTATATTCATATAAGCAGCGGAGTTTTTATAAAAACCGAGCGAATACTATCGAGCGACAGAATAATTTCGGTTTCGCTTCGGGGAGGACCGCTGCTTCGGCTTTTGTCCTGCCGCTCGCTTTGCTTCTTTTCGGTTCGTTTCAGGTGTTTTTTGCCGCCGCTGCCGAAAGAAACGGCCGAAAAACTAAAAAATTTATTGGGTGGCGATGGGGTTGCGAGAGATTAAGGCGCATCCGCTTGGATTTTTTATGTTTTTATCCCCCGTTTGGCTTATAACGATAGTCCCGTTTGCGAGGCGGCTGCTTTCCTTTCGCTATGGGACTATTTTTCTCGCCGGATTTGTTGCGGCGTTGGTTCTCTTATCGGTTTTGCGCGCGAGAGCGGTATCGATCGCAGTTTTAGGGGATATGCTTGTTTTTAAAAAAGGGCTTTTGTTTAAAAGCGAGGAGTTTTTGCCTATATCCTCGCTCGCATCAATAACTTCGCGGCAAAATCCAATATTATCGCTCTGCCGCGCGGAGGTTATAAATATAGAAAGCGAGGCGGAAAATGCCGCAAAAAGCATTAAGATATTGTTGCGAAGGCGGGATTTCGAGAGGATTTTAGAGCAGCTTAATTTTCAGCGCGAAAAAAAGAGCATAAGGATGGGCGCAGGGCGCATAACCCTTATGACCGCTGCGATATCCTCGGCGGCGGTAGGGGTTTTTGTTTTGGTTCCAACCGCTAATAGGATAGGGCGGCTGCTCGATTTCTCGCTTGCGGGCAGAGTTCTAACCTCGGTTCGAAGTGGCGCGCTTTTTTCTTCTGCGTTTGCGGTTTTGTTGGCGCTTTTCCTCTTTTTCTATGCCGTTTCGTTCGTTTTTCTGCTTATTCGCAATATTTCGATGCGGATCGGACTATCAAACGAAACCATTTATATAGCTGCAGGCGTGTTCCCGCGGCGAAAATGTTTTTTTAAAAAGCGGATGATAGCCGGGATCTTTATTGAACAGCGCCCGCTTATTCGCTTTTCGCGCCGATATATCATAAGGGTTACTCTGCCGAGCGGTGGCAAAAGTGGGGGAGAGAGCGGAGTTGTTGTTCCCATAGCAAAAAAGGGGGAGGTTGCCCCCTTTTTAAAGAACATTTTTGGGGTTGCTCGCCCCGAGAGCGTTATAGGCGCAAAGGCGGGAAGGTTTAGGTTCGTGAGATGGCGGTTGCTGCTGCTTTGCTTTGCGCCAACTCCCCTGCTTTTTGCGGTGCAGTTCCCCGCCTATGCCGAGGCACTTTGCCTTTTGGTGCTCTTTTTGGCGGTTTCGCTCATATATGGACTGAGCATCGGCTTTTTAGCGCCTAAAATAACCGCCCTATCAAGGAGCGGCGACCATCTTTTTGCGGCGGGAGTAAAGGGTTTTACGGTGCGGGAGTTGTTCTGCCGCCGCGAGCGGGCAGGCGCATTTAAACTGCGGCGCTATCCCGCCGATATTAGAGCGGGCAGCTGCATTTTGGCTGTTAAAAGCTGCTGCAAAAATGATGGCACCATAAAGGTTAAATATATTGATTATTCTGCGGCGCGGGAATATTGCAGGGCTTTTTGGAAAAACCAATAAATGAGGTGATTTTTTGGTTTCTCGAGTTTTGATTTCGTTTCTTGTTGGCGGCGGGATATGCCTTATTGGTCAGATTTTAATCGACTATACCAAGCTAACCCCCGCAAGAATCTTGGTTTCCTATGTTGTTTTGGGTGTTTTGCTAACTGCGGTTGGGATTTATGAGCCTTTTGTTCGTTTTGCGGGGTGCGGCGCGACCGTTCCTCTGACCGGCTTTGGTTATAGCCTTGCAAAAGGGGTTGAAACAGCCGTTTCCGAACGCGGGCTTATCGGCGCTTTCACGGGCGGACTCACCGCAACGGCGGGAGGAATTGCTGCGGCGATATATTTCGGCTTTACGGCATCTCTTTTCTCGAAATCCAAGCCAAAATCATGAGTTTAGGGTTCCACATGGAAAATGTTCCACGTGGAACTTTTTTCTTTACATAACGAGCGGGAGGCTATATAATAGAATTAGACCAAAAAGGAGAGTAATGATGGGAAAAATAGTTTCGATTTTTAACCAAAAAGGCGGCGTTGGAAAAACTACAACTGCCGTTAATCTTGCATCGGGGCTTGGGCTTGCCGGAAAAAAGGTTCTGCTCGTTGATGTTGATCCCCAGGGAAACACAACCAGCGGCTTTGGAATAAACAAGCAAAAAACCCTCTCTTCTTATGAGGTTTTGATTGGAACCGCATCGGCTGACAGCGCAATTATCGAAACAGAATTTAAAAATGTTTCGGTTTTGCCTTCTAAAAGCGACCTTGCGGGCGCCGAGATCGAGCTAACCGAACTCGAGCGCAGAGAAAACCGCCTAAAGATGGCGCTGCTCCCGCTTCGTGAGAGATATGATTTCATATTTATCGATTGCCCGCCCTCGCTTGGACTAATCTCGATAAACGCACTCAACGCGAGCGACTCGGTTTTGGTTCCTATCCAATGCGAGTTCTATGCGATGGAGGGTCTTTCGCAGCTTATGGCAACCATTCGCCAGGTTAAGCGCTCCTATAATCCGATGCTCGAGCTCGAGGGTGTTGTTTTAACCATGTTCGATGGTCGACTCAACCTAACCCAGCAGGTTGTTGGCGAAATCAAGAAATATTTTGCAAAAAAGCTTTATTCAACCGCAATTCCGCGAACCGTTCGCCTTTCCGAGGCTCCGAGCTTTGGAATGCCGATTCAGTATTTCGATAAGCGCTCGAAGGGCGCAGATGCCTATAACAAATTGGCAAAAGAATTTATTAAAAACAACAGAAAGTAGGTCTTTCTATGAAAAAGAGTGGACTTGGAAGAGGACTCGACTCCCTTTTCGACCAAAATAATACAGATTCCGACAGCATATTAGAGGTTCGCTTGACCGAAATCGAACCCAATAAAAATCAGCCCCGCCGCGATTTTGATGAAACCGCCATTGCCGAGCTTGCCGACAGCATCAAGGAGCATGGTCTTTTGCAGCCGATTCTCGTTCGCCCGCTCGAAAACGGAATGTATCAGATAATCGCAGGTGAGCGCCGCTGGAGAGCCTGCCGCTTGGCAGAGCTTTCGACCGTTCCGGTTATCATAAAGAATATGGACGACCGCAAAACCATGGAGGTTTCGATTATCGAAAACCTTCAGCGCGAGGATTTAAACCCCGTTGAAGAGGCTTTGGGCTTTAAGTCGCTTATTGATACATATGGTCTCACCCAAGAGGAGGCTGCAGGAAGGGTTGGCAAATCGCGCAGCGCGATTGCAAATGCTCTTCGCCTTTTATCGCTTCCCGAGGAGGCGCTTTCGGCCCTTCGCGAGGGTTCGATAACAACCGGTCATGCAAAGGCGCTTCTTTCGGCTCCCGCCGAGCGCAGAGCAGGACTTTTAGCCCTTGCTCGACAGGGCGCATCGGTTCGCCAGATAGAGGGTCTCGCAAAGATGACCGAAACCAAGAAAAAAACCAACCACACCATTAAGAATAAATACCACAGCGAGGTTGAAATCGCGCTTCGCGGAGTGCTTCATCGCCCGGTTAAGATTACCGCATCCGAAAACGGAAAGGGAATACTTACCATCGAGTTTTATAATACCGATGAGCTGACCGATTTGGCACACAGAATCGCAGGAGAAAAATGGTAAAAAAAGAGGGCCGCTTGGCCCTCTTTTTTTGTTTCATAATTTAACGCGAAAAAGAATTTCAACTTTACATAATGTTTTTTGAATAATTATTATTTTATCCTAAGTAGTTAAACTTATTAACCGACTTATTAACATGTTTGGGGGCATAAACGCGATTATATCGTTTGAGAGACCCCCAAAAAGTGGAAATATTAGTGGAAAAGTTGAATTATTTTTTTGGTTATCAAGGTTTACATAACGACATTTTTTGCAAAAAAATAGTTAATTTTTTGTTATTTTTTAGGGTATAAGAAAACGCCTGCGAAACACAAGGTTCACAGGCGCATTTTTTAAGTATTAAAGACCATACATTTCGCGAAGTAAACGGTCCTTTTTAGTGCGAAGGGAGATATGGCGAACAGCCTTTTTGAGGTAGGGGAAATCCTCGAGACCCTCGAGCATAAAGGCGGTTTTTTCGGGATCGCCCTTGATAGCGCCGCCAAGGATAATAACGATGATTGCGTTTCCAACAGCGCGCTCGCCTCTTATATAGAGATCGTTGAGGGTATCATAGATTTTCTTGAGCTTTTTCTTGTTCTTTTCTTCGATGAGCTGCTCGATTTCCTTTGCAGCGGTTTCGAGGAAGAAATTGATATAAAGGAACTCGCCATCGGCGGCCATGCGCTCTTTATAAAGATCTTTATATGCGGGGAAGATGGCAAGGATACGGTTGCAGAGCTCTCCGATATCGGCGGTATCACCATCGCCTCTGGTCGGGAGGGCGATATCATCTATGCGGCGAACCTTGCGGGTATTAACGCCGAGAAGCGATGCAACGGTATCGTTAAAATCTATGCCAACTGCTGCGGCATCGGCAGCGGTTTGGGTTGAATCAAAAAGATAGGAAGAGGAAACCTTATAGCTTCCAACCTCGCCCGAAATGATATCGGCCGAAAGAAGGCAAAACAGCTGCTTCTCCTCATCATATTCAATCTTAATTGCCATTTTATCGCTAGTGAAAGCGCCATCCTTTTCGGCAAAACCCTTATCCGCAAGGGTAGGGCGGATTTCTTCTAAAACGGCATCAATAATTTTCTGTTCCATTTTTATACTCCTAAAGACTTCGCCGAACGGCGAATTTCTGATACACGAGCATTATACCACAGAAAAGAACTAAAAGCAACAAAGGCTAAGAAAAAAGTTGTTTCGCTTGTAAATATTCTACCTTTGTGGTATTATTTTTTATAGAAAAGGAGGGCGAACATGAATCTTGCAAACCCAAATACCGTTAAAAAACTGATGGGCGGCGATGTTTCTTTTAAAAAATCGCTCGGTCAGAATTTCCTTATAGATGAATCTGTTTGCCCGCGAATGGCGAGCGAGGCTTGCGATAAAACAACCGGCGCACTCGAAATTGGTCCCGGAATCGGAGTTTTAACCCGCGAACTCGCCGCAGAGGCCAAAAAGGTTGTAACCATCGAGCTCGATCGAAGCCTTGAGCGAATATTAAAAGAAACGCTTGCCGACCTTTCGAATACAAAGGTTATTTTCGGCGATGCGATGAAGCTTCCGCTCGAGGAAATCATAAGGGAAAACTTCGCCGACTGCGAAAGGGTTGTTGTTTGCGCCAACCTACCTTATTATATAACCTCGCCGATTATCATGAAATTGCTCGAGAGCCGACTGCCGATTGATGAAATCGTTGTTATGGTTCAAAAAGAAGCCGCCGAGAGGCTATGCGCCGAGGTATCCTCGCGCGAGGCAGGCGCGGTTACGGTAGCGGTTTCCTATTATGCCGAGGGCGAGATTCTTTTCGAAGTTGGAAGAGAGAGCTTTATGCCTCCTCCGAAGGTTGAAAGCGCAGTTATTCGCCTCCGCGTTCGCAAGGAGCCGCCTATTTCGGTTCCCGATGAGGATAAATTCTTTGCGCTCGTAAAGGCCTGCTTTGCCCAGCGCAGAAAGACCCTGCTTAACACCGTTTCTTCGACACTTCATATCGAAAAATCGGCGCTCGCGGAGTGTCTTTCTTCGATGAATCTGCCCGAAACCGTTCGCGCAGAGAAGCTAAACCTCAACGAGCTCGCCGAGCTTTCAACTCTTCTACATCAGAGAAAAATTTATTAAAGCATGCCCGCAAAGGCGCATAAATAAAGGATTTTTGGAGGTTCTCTACTGCCGGTAGAGAGCCTCTTTTTTTCTCTACCGCGCGTATTTATAGGGTTTACTGACAAATATATCCTCTTGGTATATGATGATAGGGTAAGATTTTAAAAATTATCCAGGAGGAGATTTTACACATGCAAAATTATGTTATCACAACCGATTCAACCTGCGATCTTTCGGCAGAAATGCTAAAGGATTTAGGGGTTATTTGTGCCGAGGGAAGCTTTACCCTCGCCGATGGCACAGAGCACACCAATGCCACCATCGATACCGCCGAGTTTTATAATTATCTCCGCGAGGGAGGTTCGGCGAAAACCGCCGCTATTAACAGCTCGGTTTATGAAGAGATGTTTAGAGCCGAGCTTGAGGCAGGCAGAGATATCGTTCATCTCGGATTTTCTTCGGGACTCAGCGCAACCTATAATTGTGCTCGCCTTGCTGCTGCAGAATTAGAGGAGGAGTATCCCGAACGCAAGATTTATGTTGTTGACACCCTTTGTGCATCGCTCGGACACGGACTTTTGGTTTATCTTTGCGCAAAAAAGCGCGAAGAGGGAGCCTCGGCCGAGGAGACCGCCTCCTTTGCAGAGGAGAAGAAGGAAAGAATGGTACATCGTTTCACCGTTGATGACCTTTTCTTCCTAAAGCGCGGCGGTCGCGTTAGCTCTACAACAGCTTTTGTTGGTTCGCTGCTTAATATCAAGCCGCTGCTTAATGTTGATACCGAGGGTAAGCTCAGCGTTGTTTCCAAAGCGCGCGGTCGCAAGGCTGCGATGGTGTCGATGCTTGATTTCATGGCGGGCTCGATCGAGAATCCGGCCCCCGACACCCCTGTTTTTATCTGCCATGGTGATGCACTCGAGGATGCAGAAGCCTTGGCTGCGATGGTTCGTGAGAGATTTGGAATCGAGAATATTTTAATCGAATATTTAGGACCGTTTATCGGAGCACATGCAGGTCCTGCAACACTTGCGCTCTTCTTCGAGGGTAAGGAAAGATAAAATGGAACAAGCAAAAAGAATCATGCCGCTTTATTCCCGCGGCGAAGAGCTTTTTAATATGATAAGCCATATTGTTGGCGGAGCGCTCGGAATAGCAGTTTTAATTTCGAGTGTAGTGTTATCGGCCTTAAAGGGCGATGCCTGGGCGGTTGTTTCCTGCAGCATTTATGGTGCATCGATGGTTGCTCTCTATACCGTTTCGAGCATCTATCATGGACTGCCATCGGGAACTGCAAAGAGGGTTTTCCGCGTTATCGACCATTGCACGATATATTTTCTCATAGCCGGAACCTACACCCCTGTTTTGCTTTGCGCCATGCGCGAGCGCTTCCCGGCGCTTAGCTGGACCGTTTTCGGAATCGAATGGGGGCTTGTTGCCTTGGCGGTAACACTCACCGCGATAGACCTTAAAAAATTTCAGGTTTTTTCGATGATATGCTATATCGGCATGGGATGGTGTATCATAATGGCGATGAAACCTACCATTGCGGCGCTCGGAATGGATGGCTTTTTATGGATTTTATGGGGCGGAATTGTTTATACCATCGGCTCTATAGTTTATGGCATTGGCAAAAAGATTCCCTATATGCATTCGGTTTTTCATCTTATGGTGATTTTAGGCAGCCTATTTCAATTTATCGGAATAATTTTTTATGCGATATAAAAAAAGAAAACCCCTTCGAGAGAAGGGGTTTTTCTTTTTTATTAAAGAGAGAAACCAACGATGCTTTCGTTGTGTTCAAAGATATCAACCAAATCCGAGAAGGGGATTTCTTTAGTTGATTTAACGGTTAGTTTAAAGGTAACGGTGTTGTCCTGGTTCTTGGTTGCATGGCAACGGTGAACCTCGAGACCGCGCTCTGCGAGAGCAGTCTTTATTTTATCGATAATGTCGGGCGAATAGAAAGCGGTTATCGAGATGTCGGCGGCAACGAGGCTATCGAGTCGTCCGATAAACTTATGAAGAACGAGCTGAACAACAGCGAGGATGATGGTTGCTGCGATACCAACGATATAAAGACCTGCGCCGAGAGCAAGACCGATACCGGCGGTTGCCCAAATTCCTGCCGAGGTGGTAAGACCCTTAATCGAGTTGCCGCGAACAAAGATAACGCCGGCGCCGAGGAAGGAAATACCGGTTACAACGCAGGAAGCGATACGCGATCCATCAACATTAACGCCGGTGATTATCATATCATAGAAACCGTATTTCGAAACCGCCATCATAAGAGCGGCGCCGAGAGCAACGATTGTATGGGTACGGATTCCGGCTTCCTTTAGTCGAACAGTTCGCTCAAGACCGATTATTGCTCCGCAAAGGCAGGCAATAAAGATTCGAAGAACAAGCTCGAGCATAAGGGATGTTGTTGGTTCGAGGGGTGCAAAAATAGAAGTATCAGCATTTAGCATAGTATAATCTCCTATCATTATAAAATAATATACCCATTGTATCACAAAAAAATCAAAAAGCAAGCAAATTTTATAGAATTTCTAAAAGTGTAAAAAAAGGGGGAGACCCTGTATCAGAGTCTCCCATAAAATTAGATTTTAACAATAACAGATTCGATGCCTAAAACATCGCCGATTTTCTTTAGGGTCTTGGCGTGATGTCCGATACCGAGAGCATAATGGTGGGTAGGACCTTCCATAACCCAAGCCTTTATGTAATCGCGGGTATTGGGCTCGAAGAAGCCGCGGGTATTGGTGTTTCCTGTGGGCGGAATCGGGCCCTCCTTGGAATAGCCTTCGCCGATAACGAACTTGAACTTGCCGTCAGCGGTTTGGGTTATGCCGAGCATGGTGATGGGACCTTCCTTGAGCTTAAACTCAACCGAAGCACCGCTGCCGGGTTTTCCGTGGAACTTTGTTAAGCTGCGGAGGATGGGCTTTCCGTTTGCGATTGCAAGGTGGTGGGGTCCATCATGACCAACAAGGATGAAGTCCTCGGAGAAATCGAAGGGATGGAACTCTGCAAAGCTGCCGCCGATATTGAGGCGGTCCATGATAAGCATGGCGATGCAGGTTTTGATATCAAACTCGCCGCACATAGGAACGCCCTGTGCATTGAGGATGGAGTTTCCTACAATAAAGGAAGAGGCCACCGCTCTTTGGATGCTGTCAGGACTGCCTTCATAATAGTAAGCCAGACCTGTCAAACGATACCGCGCAACCAGCTTATCCAGCGCTACCGCCGTTCTTGCCGCCTGCCGCAGATCTTCCGGCGTCAGCTTTCGGGTCAAGGGATCGGACACCGGTACGGGAGTATCAAACTCCCGGAGAATCAGCTCTTCCTTCTCACGGA
>JAZOXC010000080.1:0-8665 GCA_045659535.1 Acutalibacteraceae bacterium | reverse complement strand
CCTCGGGAAACCGAGGGGTTTATTTTTTTAAAATATAAAAACAAAAGACAGTATCTTGCGATACTGTCTTTGCTTTATGGCGGAGTAGGAGAGACTCGAACTCTCGCGCCAGTTGCCCGGCCTACACCCTTAGCAGGGGTGCCTCGTCACCAACTTGAGTACTACTCCATGGAAACATTAAATTAATGTTATTTTGTTTTTTTGAGGTGGCGGAGAGGAAGGGATTCGAACCCTTGGCTCTTGCGAGTCACTGGTTTTCAAGACCAGCTCCTTAAACCGCTCGGACACCTCTCCACAGCGAAATTTATTCTAACACAATATTTATTTATTGTCAATAAGTAAATTAGAAAAATATGCTTTTTATGCTTGACATTTGGTTATCGAGTTGATATAATAACATGGTCGTAAAAAATGATCCATTAGCTCAGTCGGTAGAGCACTTGACTTTTAATCAAGGTGTCCGGGGTTCGAATCCCCGATGGGTCACCAAAAGCCTGGAATGTTCTTTTGAATGTTTCAGGCTTTTTTTGTTTTGTGAGGTTTTTTCAATTTCATCGTGTAATTAGTGAAATGCATTTCAAAAAGAATGAGAGGGGTGGCAAAATGGCGAACGACAATTTGAATTATCTCCGCTTTTGCGAGGATGGCGATGAGCAAGGTCTTGCCGAGATAATAAAGGCACATAACGACGGGCTTATTCTTTTTATTTATAGCATTGTTGGTAATATAAGTATTGCCGAAGATATTGCCGAGGATACCTTTGTGCATCTTGGAGTAAAGAAGCCAAAGAATAAGCAAAGAGCGTCGTTTAAAACCTGGCTATACACCATAGCGCGCAATAAATCTATTGATTATTTGAGAAAGCAGGGAAGGAAAAATGAAGTTTCTCTTTCTGAAATAGGCGATATATGCTCAGGAAACGATACGGTTGAGGCGGCATATTTCGGCGACGAGAGACAAAGGATGATATATATGAATCTTGCAAAACTTTCTTCCGAATATAAAAACGTGTTATGGCTTTATTATTTTGAGGGCTTTAAGTGTGTCGATATTGCCGTTTTGCTTAAAAAGAGCGTTCACACCGTCGAAATGCTCCTGCATCGTGCACGCAAGGCGTTAAAAACAGAACTCATGAAGGAGGGTTTTATTTATGAGGAACTATGAAGAAATGACGAATAGCGTTTTTACACGTATTGAAAATCATAAAATTAAGAAAAAGAAAATTGCAAAACGAAACATCCGTTTTGCGGCGCTGGCCGCTTCCGTTTGTATTGTTACCATGGTGGGAGTTTTTGCTTTCGGCAATAGTACTGCGCCTAAAACCGACGATTATCATCACCTGATTGATTATAGTTATACCTATACCCCGGAGCTTGCCGCCAGAATAAAGGAATTAAAGTCGCAGGGTGATAAGATAGGTTGGGTATATTATGATAAATCTATTTATTCTCAGCTTCAGGGAGTTGAGGACGAATACGTCGAATCCTTGCTGCCGGGCGATAAGATAGGGAATGCGGATGAATTTACGGGTGCTTATGAAAATTGCCCCACTGAACTAAATGGCGTGGTTTATACCGTCAAGGGCCATGAAGAACTGCTCATCATTAAACTGAATAATAGCGGTACGGTAGTTTTAAAAAAAGAATAGTTTTTTAGGTGGGCGTTATTCAACGTCCACCTTTTATATTGCGAGGTATATAAATTTGTGGTATTATAAAGATAAATTTTAATTTGGTGATAATAAGACGTTTGTAAATTAAGAGAAGAATAAGATTTAAAATTTTAAAGAAAAGAGGTGAGGATTATGGAACGTATAGAAAGACTTAAAAATAAGGCGGCGGCATTGCCGATGGAGCCGGGCGTTTATATCATGAAAAACGAGAGCGGCGAGATAATTTATATCGGCAAGGCAAAGGTGCTTAAAAATCGCGTATCACAGTATTTTGGCGCAGGGAATCAACATACCCTAAAGGTTAAAAAAATGGTATCCTGCGCTCATGATTTCGAATATATAATATGCGATAGCGAGTTCGAAGCATTTATCCTCGAATCCTCGCTTATCAAACAGCATAAACCCAAATATAATATCCTCTTAAAAGATGATAAAGGATATTTTTATATCAAAATAACGGGCGAGAATTGGCCTCGAATTCGCTCGGTTAAGCAAAAGGAAAACGATGGTGCGCAGTATATTGGCCCATATAATTCCGCTTTTGTTGTTAACCAAACTGTTAACGAGGCAAATAAAATTTTCAAACTTCCGCAATGCAACAGAACCTTTGGAACTCGATATGATAAACCCTGCCTTAATCATCACATCGGTCTTTGCTCGGCGCCTTGTTCAAAAAAGATTTCCCATGCGGATTATATGGAGTGCGTTCGTTCGGCAATCTCGTTTATAAAAGGCGAGCATGGTTCTGCCATAAGTGAGCTGACCGAACGCATGGAGGCGGCCGCCGAAAATCTCGATTTCGAGCTTGCTGCCCGCCTGCGCGACCGCATTAGTGCCATTAAGCGCATCAAGGATAAGCAAAAGGTTATAACCGCCAAAAACGAGCGAATTGATGTTATTGCTATGGTTAGCGAGGGTGAAAAATCCTGCTTCTGCGTTTTGAAATATAATGCAGGTCGAATGGAGGATTGCTCGCAATATATTATCGAAACCGATGATAGCGGCGAGCGCTCGCGCTATGAATTTATTCAGCGCTATTATTCCTCGCGCGAGGATATTCCGCGCGTTATCCTTTGCGATAATGAGCCCGAGGATTCGGAAATCCTAATGCTTTGGCTTTCTGAAAAAAGGGGTGGTAAGGTCGAAATTTCAGTTCCGCAAAAAGGAGACCGCTATCATCTGGTTTCCATGTGTCGCAACAATGCTGCCGAATATATTTCGCAGCAAAGCCAACGAACAGGTCATCAAATGCAGGCACTTATGGAACTCGCGGAACTTTTATCCCTAAAAAAGCCGCCCGAATATATCGAGGCTTATGATATTTCGAATACTGCGGGCTTTGAGAATGTTGCGGGAATGACTGTATTTAAGGATGGAAAACCGCTTAAGAGTGCATATAAGCGATTTAAGATAAAAACCTTTGCAGGTCAGGATGATTACGAATCCATGCGCGAGGTTTTGGAGCGCAGATTTACCGAATACCGCAATAATGATACCGGCTATGGTTTTGGAAAAATGCCCGATCTTATCCTCCTTGATGGCGGAAAAGGTCAGCTCGGTGCGGTTAAAGAGGTTCTCGCAAGGCTGGGTGTTTCTGTTCCTGTTTTTGGAATGGTTAAGGATAGCAAGCATAGAACTCGAGCTATCGCAGCCGATGGCGGCGATATTGTTATCAAAGCAAACCGCAAGGCTTATACCCTTGTCGCAACAATCCAAGAGGAAACCCATCGTTTTGCAATTGGGTATCATCATAAGCGCGCCAAGAAGACGACCTTGCAGTCGCGTTTAACCGAGATCGAGGGGGTTGGCGAAAACCGAGCAAACCTATTGCTCAAGCATTATAAAACTATAACTGCAATCTCGGATGCAACGGTTGATGAACTTGCAAGTGTTAAGGGAATAACCGCCCCCGTTGCTCAAAAAATATATGAATATTTCCATAATTAGCAAAATTATTCGCAACCAACCATGATTTTTTTCGGCTATATTAGCGAAGAGAAGTCAAAGGAGGGTAAAAATGGATGATGCAAAAATAGTTGATTTATATTGGGATAGAAATGAAACCGCAATTACTGAAACCGATATAAAATACGGAAGATATCTTCGCAAAATATCTTATAATATTCTCATCGAGGATGAGGATGTAAACGAATGCATTAACGATACCTATCTACGCGCTTGGAGCAGTATGCCGGATCAGCGACCAACTAAGCTTAGCGGATTTTTGAGCAAAATAATTCGTGGCTTATCGATCGATTTATTAAGACGCAAAGGCGCTGAAAAGCGCGGCGGTTTGCAGTTCACCTCATCTCTTAATGAACTTATTGAGTGTGTTGATGGCGCTCCTTCGGCAGAGGATAGGGTGGATGAAAAACTACTCGGAGATGCTATAAGCAGGTATCTCCGTGATTTGCCTGCCGAAAGCCGTATTGTTTTTGTTTGTCGATATTTCTTTTGTGATTCTATTGAGGAAATTGCAAAGAGCAAAGGATGTAGTCAGTCTAAAATTAAAAGCCTTCTCTTCAGAACTCGAAAGGGTTTAAAAGCTTTTTTAGAAAGTGAGGGATTTTTTAATGAATAATGATGAACTTGTAAACGGTATTAGCAATATTGATGTTGATATTATAGAATCGGTAGCGACATTGCGCAAGAATAGAAGCAAAAAACCTATAATTTTTAAATTTTCGGCGATGGCAGCAGCTTTTTGCATAATTTTGAGCATTGCGTTATTTGCACCACATAAATCAAACGATACATCTTTTTCGGGCATAACAACCCTCGCTATAGAGGCGGAATATCCCGAAACACCGAAGTTTCCCGATGAAAAATTAGCCGAAACCGATTGGGAAACCTATTATAAGCAGAGCCAAGAATGGTTAGAATATAACCGGGAGGTTTGTGGTTATCCAACCAAGAAGCAGCTGCATGGTGTTGATGAATTTTTAAAGAATACTGCTGCAGAATTTTTGAAAAATTCAGATGGTGAAAATATTTTATATTCGCCTATAAATGTATATTTTGCAGTTAGCATGCTCGCCGAAGTAACGGCGGGTGAGAGCAGAACCCAAATTTTAGAGTTGCTTGGATATGATTCAATTGAAGAACTTCGCCAGGCGGTAAATGTTTTGTGGAAAGCGAATTATCGTGATGATGGAACGATTACTGCGCTGTTTGCAAATTCTTTTTGGCTTAGCGATAAGGAAAACTATAATCGCGAAACTTTAAATCTTTTGAAGAATAACTATTATGCTTCGTCGTATAGCGGTGTTATGGGTTCGCCCGAATATACTGCCGCGCTGAAAGAATGGTTAAATGAGCAAACAGGCGGTTTATTAGAGGATTCTGTTGAAAATCTTGAAGGTTTTTCTAAGGATACTATTCTCGCGCTTGTCAGCACTCTTTATTTCAAGGCCTCTTGGCAACAAAAGTTTGTTGGAGCTTATAATACGACCGAAACATTTTATTCTCCATCGGGAAATAATGAGCGCGAGTTTATGAACGAAAACCAAGTTAGTACATATTATTACTCGGAAAATTATTCTGCCATAAGCAAAAGCCTTCTTAATTATGGCAATATGTATTTTATTTTGCCTGATGAAGGTGTTTCTCCTGAAGAATTGATATCGAGCGGCGATGCGTTAGATTTCATAATCGATAAATCGGTTGCAACAGCTGTTAACGGTGTCTCTATAAATTTTAAGGTTCCTAAATTTGATATTACCGCTAATCTGGACTTAATCGATGGATTCAAAAATCTTGGTGTTACTGATATTTTTGATGAAAAGTCGGATATGTCATCTGTGGTTGATACCTTTGCATATGTTAGCAAAATTGATCATTCTGCAAGGGTGAAGATAGATGAAGATGGTTGCGAAGCCGCAGCTTATACTGTTGTGTACACTGATAACGGAGCAGTTATGCCGAAGGATGAGGTCGATTTCTTCCTTAATCGCCCTTTTATTTTTGTTGTAACTTCACCCGTGAATACTCCGTTATTTATTGGAGTAATTAACAATCCGTAATAAAAAAAGACAGTTCCGATTTTGGTCGGAGCTGTCTTTTTGTTTAGTTATAAATGCAGTCGCGCAGTCGCATATGATCTAATTTTTCGTTGCCATACATTGTATGGGTTAGGAATACAACTGCGAGGCGATTTTCGGGGTCAAACAGGGTAAAGCCGCCTGCAGCTCCATCCCAACCGAATTCGCCGATGGGGGATTTGGAGCCATCGATTTGCGAAATTCTCGTTCTAACACCGAGACCATATCCATAACCGATTCCGCTATGCCAAAATGCGTCTCTGTTTTTATCGGTTAGGAAATCCTTGCGCATTAGGTTTACCGATTCTTCGGTTAATATGCGATTACCGTTTGCACCCATGCCGAGGTTTGCCATTGCGTTTGCAAACTTTTCATAATCGTTAATATCGCTTATGAGTCCGTAACCTCCCGACTCATATTTATCGGTAGGACCAAGGCAAAATACATGTGGGATTAGATTATATACACCTTTTTTACTGTCAAAACCAAAGCGGTCGGCCATATGAGCACTCATATAATCATCAAGATTAAAGCGAATATGCTTCATGTCAAGCGGTTTGAAAATGTTTTCGTTTAGGTATTCATAAAAGGTTTTGCCGCTTATTGCCTCGATTATGCAGGCGAGAGCCTCATGGCTTCGGCAGGCATACTGCCAATGGTCTCCGGGATGAAACGAAAAGGGAACCTCACGAACGATTTCTTTAAAAACTTCGCGGGTTGAAAGACCTTTAGAAATTGCCTCCTCGGTTGCTTTGCCGCCTCTTTCATAGTTGAACCCTGCGCTCATGTTGAATAGGTTCCAAACAAGAATATCGTTCTTTTTAGAAACGATATTTTCGCCTTCTCTAACCTTGATATTATCAAAGTAGGGCAGATATTTCGAAACAGGAGCATAGAGGTCGAGAAGCCCGCGTTCAACCAGCTGCATTGCGGCAGCACAAGTTATAGGCTTGGTCATCGAATAGATATAAAAGCAGTTGCTAAAATCGGCGGGTTTAGTGTGTGCCTCATCCGAAAAGCCGCCTTTATAGGAGAAAACCTCTTTATAATCCTTAAAGATTTTAAGAAGAACAGGCTTTTCTCCGGAATATTCAACAACCTCGTTTAGATATTCGAGTAATTTTTCTTTGCTCATTATATCACCTAATTTTTAGCGAAGGTTCTGCCTTCTTCTTCAATGATGTATTTTTCGGTTAGCATCGGTTTGATATGGAAGGTGAACTCGATTTTTTCATCATCCATGCGGAAAGCAGGATCAAGGATGGGTCCGCAGATGCCGGAACCAACGCCGGATTGTTTATAATCAATATGAATATAGGTGTTCTCGGATTTTTCGAGGTCGCATTCATATTTAGCGTTCTCAAGCATCTTAACACTATAGTGCGAGGCTGTGAATTCAAAGGCTTTATCGGTCTTGAAGAGGAGACCTCTGCCCGCATTATCGGAGCAAAGCATCCATTTAACTGCGGTGCGGTTTCCGTTATCCTGCGGTTTGGAGTAAACATTATGCATATTGGTAACGGTGGTTGCATAACGACCCATGCGAGCATTATGGATAAGGTCGCGATAGTTTTCATCCGGTCCCATTCCGAGATATTCAATCTGCTCGAAGCCCTTAGGCATGCAGAATTCCATGCCAAGACGTGGCAACCAAAGTTCATAGTTATTGGTGAACTTGAGCGACATATCGGTTTTGATTTCGCCATCTGCGAAGATGGTATAGGTTAAATATCCCGAAACATCGGGGATAACCGAAACACCGCCGTGAGCAACGTTTGCAACAATAACAGCATAGCTGTCGGTAACCTCAACAAGCTCGCATTTCATGCAGGTTGTAAAGGCTTTATCAATATTGAAGAAACGCCATTTATCAAGGTGCCAACGGTCGTTATCGATGGGTGCTCGCCAAATCGAAAGAGTATTTATCTCGCTTAAGAACTCCTTGCCCGCGCGAGAAATCTTTTCGAAATAGCCGCAAGCCATGTTGAAGGAATATTCAAAATCAAAGCCCTTGATTATTGCATAGGGATAACATTCTTCAACCGAGATGGTTTCGTTTAATGCTTTGTATTCAGGTGAAGTGAAAGCGACCTTTTCGAGTTTGAATTCATCAAATCCGATTTCAAAGCCGGCTTTTTCCCAAGCGGTATCATATTTTTGAACAAATGAGAATTCGATATAATACTCGGCAGAATCGCTTGCGGGGATTGCGTAATCGAGGGTGATATCGCGGGTGGTTTTGGGAGCGAGTGCGATATCATCAATTCGATTCTGTGCAACAGTTATGCCATCGCGCTTAACTCGGTAGTAAAGTGCGATATCGGAGCCATCGATAAAGCTGTTGCGGTTATAAAGTGTAACAATCTTTTTATCCTCATCAAACGACTTAACATAGATAGGTTTAATAAGGTTTTTATAGTCCTTAAGACCTGTATGTGCAATACGGTCGGGGGAGTTAAGACCATCGCAGCAGAAGTTTCCATCGTTGGGATAATCGCCCCAGAAGCCGCCATAAACGAAATAGTCTTTGCCATTTTCATCATACTGACGGATAGAATGATCGGCCCATTCCCAAACGCATCCGCCGATAAAGCTGTCGTGTGCCTCGATGTAGTCGAGATATTTCTTAAGGTCGCCGGGACCAACACCCATTGCATGGCAGAATTCGCATAGGTAATAGGGGCGCTTTTCGAGAACGCCATCAACAAACTGATCGGTGTTTTCAATAGCTACATACATACGGCTTACGATATCAACGAGTTCAGTATCATCGCCGGCTTTTTCATAATCAACAGCCTGATGAGCACCTTCGTAGTGAACGAGGCGAGTGGTATCATTTTCACGGAAATAGCGCATGCATACCTTGTGGTTTTCGCCCATGCAAGCTTCGTTTCCGATCGACCAGATGATGATGGATGCATGGTTTTTATCGCGATTGAAGGAAGTCGGATCG
>JAZOXC010000079.1:0-7916 GCA_045659535.1 Acutalibacteraceae bacterium | reverse complement strand
ATCTTCTTTAGCGGGTCCTGAAGCGACATAACGCGGGCTCCAACCTTTGGAATATAGGGTTCGGGAACCTTAAACACATCGCCATAGATATTATTAAAGCGGATTGCGATATCGCGGGCGATTTCGAGATGCTGCTTTTGGTCGGCTCCTACCGGAACAAAATCGGGCTTATAAAGCAGAATATCTGCTGCCATAAGGGTTGGGTAAGCAAAAAGACCAAGATTTACATTATCGGCATGCTTTTGGGATTTATCCTTAAACTGGGTCATACGAGAGAGCTCGCCAAACTGGGTATAGCAGGAAAGAATCCAAGCAAGCTGAGTATGCGAAGGAACCTGCGACTGAACAAAAAGGGTGCTCTTCTCGGGGTCGATTCCAAGAGCTAAAAGCAGGGCGCAGGTTGAATTTATTTGGGCGCGGAATTTTGCGGGGTCCTGGCGAACGGTTATGGCATGAAGGTCGGCAACTGCATAGGTGCAATCAAACTCATCCTGCATGGCGATCCAGTTCTTAAGGGCGCCGAGATAATTTCCAAGCGTTAATAAGCCCGAAGGCTGAATGCAACTTAAAACTGTTTTTTTCTGAGCATTTTCCATCGAAGGGTTCTCCTAAACATAATAATACACATACATTTTATCACATTAAAACTATATATACAAGAAAATATTTAACTGATTTTAATTTATAAAAGCGGTTAATACTAAAAGCGGAGGCGATGAATTTAACCATGACTGCAACAAAACGAAAATTCCTTTGGGGATTCGGCTCATTTTTTCTCTGCCTTATCCTTTATTTATCGATTGCTTTTTTAATGCTCGGGCGCGAAAATATAGCCTCGGACAGCCCTCTTGAGGGTGTTCCCTATGAGAAAGAAGCCGAGCCTTTTTCGATTCTTTTATGCGCCGATGACCTCGGGCAATACTGCTCGTTAACCGTTTATCCCGCCGATAGGAGCATAACCGCCACGCTCTTTAACTCGCGCGAGGATGCGCTTTTTTATGAAAAAGACCACACCCGCTATATAAATTATTCAAAAAAGACCGAAATCGACATTATTGGACGCATTGGGGGTATTGTAATCGAGGATGGAAACAGTTATAATAAAAACAGCAGCACGGCAGGAAGGCAGCGCATTTTCGGAACTGCGGTTTTAAAGCTGGCGGAGAGTGATTCGTTTCGCATTCAGGTTGCTCGCGAGATTTTATGCTCGCTGATGGAAACTCCGCTTGATGAAACCGATTTCAACCTTATCTTCGCTACCACCGAAACCGATATTTCCTATATCGATTTTTGCGAATATTTCCCCCTGCTGCGCGAATGCTCGGAAAACATAACTGTTACGATGGGATGAATGCTTTGAAAAAACTACTCTGCTCGGTTGCGCTGCTGCTCGCCCTTCTTTGCGGCTGCGGAGATGCCGAACCCGCAACCAGTTCAAATCCCGATTCTTCGGATAACTATTCCTCTACCGTTTCGGCAGGGGCCGGTTCTTCTGCGCCGCAAAACTCCTCATCGAGCAGCCAAAATCCCTCTTCGAGCACCGTTTCGAATACCTCTTCGGCAACCGCCTCGAATACTGCGACAGCTGACCGAACCTTTTTCTTTTACGACCATCTAAACAGCGAGCAAAAGCGAATTTATAAAATCATAAACTCGGCTGTTGCGGAAATGAAGAGCGGAATGATTCCGCTCGGCAAGGCATCACCCCGCGATGTTTCGCTCGCCTTTACCGCCGTTCGAAGCGATTATCCCGAATATTTTTGGATGCCCTACTCGTATATAAATATGCTGGAGGGCGATGAATTTTTAATAGCATTCCAATACGACAGTGGCTTTAATAAGGTTTCCTACCTCTGTTCCAAGGAGGAGCGCAAAAGAATGGAATCGGCACTTAAAACAAAGGTTGCCGAGATAAAGAAAAAGGCGCCGAAAAATGCCTCGGATTATGAGCTCGAGCTATTTATCCATGACTATATCGCAAACAATACCACCTACACACTTTCGGGCGATGAACATATATACACCGCCTATGGCGCTCTTATTGATGGCAGGGCGCTTTGCGAGGGCTATGCCCGCGCGGTTCAGCTGCTTTGCAACGAATTTGGCATCCCCGCAACCCTGGTTTTCGGCGAATCGGTTATAAGCGGCGAAAACCATATGTGGAACCTTGTTCGAATCGGCGGCGCTTGGTATCACCTTGATGCCACCTGGGATGATGACGACCAAAACAAGTTGGTTACCCATAAATATTTCAACCTAACCGATGAGGACATCAGCGCAACCCATATCCCCGACCCCGATTTTTCTACCATTCAAAACAGTGAATTTGGCGGCGGAACGACCCCGAGCTATAATTTTGCGTTGCCCGAATGCTTCTCGGACACCTATCACTATTCGAATATCACAAACTGTATTCTAACCACAGATTATAAGGCTTCGGAAGCGGTTATATGCCGCATTATGGCGGCCGCGGCCGAAAAGCGAGCCCCTTATTGCGAGTTTTATTTAGACTATAATCCCGAAAATGAGGTATCGGCTACCGCGCTTGCAGAAAAATATGCTTTACAAAAGTGTAAAAATGTTGTAAACTCTAACAGTAAGCATAAAATAGAAGGACTGCGTGTTGCCCTTAGCGGCAAAACTTTTATAGTCTTTTTAAACTACGGAGGATAAGTTTATGTTAAATGCAATTGATGTTGTTCCGCTTTTTAAAATCGTTGGAAACCCGATTTCTTGCGAAACCTATGGATGCGGTCATATCAACGATACATACCTTGTAACCTGCGACAATGGTTATAAGTATATTCTTCAGAGAATCAATAATAAGGTTTTCCCCAACGTTGAAGGCCTTATGAACAATATTGTTTCGGTTACAACCTTCCTTCGCGCCAAGACCAAGGCCGAGGGCAGAAACCATAACCGCGAATGCCTAACCCCCATCGAGCTTCGCGATGGTGGCTGGTATATCGAAGAGGGCAGCGGTTTTTGGAGAATGTTCATCTTTATCGATGATGCTCTAACCCTTCAGAACGCCGAAGAGCCCCGCGATTTCTATAACGCAGGTTGCGCATTTGGTCGTTTCCAGCAGATGCTCGCAGACTTCCCCGCAGATACCCTTTGCGAGGTTATCGAAGGCTTCCACAACACCAAAAAGCGCTACGAAAACCTTGAGAAGGCTATCGCAGCGAACGCATCGGGCAGAGCCGATGAGGTTGCAGAGGAAATTGCTTTCGCTCGCGCTCGCAAGGATGATTGCGCCGTTCTCGTTGGTATGCTCGAGCGCGGTGAGCTTCCCCTTCGCGTTACCCATAATGATACCAAGCTCAACAATGTTCTTTTAGATCCCCGCACCAAGGAGCCTGTTGCTGTTATCGACCTCGATACCGTTATGCCGGGTCTTTCTCTTTATGACTTTGGCGACAGCATCCGCTTCGGCGCAAGCACCGGCGCAGAGGATGAAAAGGATTTATCCAAGATCGAATGCGATCTCGGCCTCTTTGAGGAGTTCACAAAGGGCTTCCTCTCCGAGTGCCGCAGCTTAACCGAAAACGAAATCAAGATGCTTGCCTTCTCGGCAAAAATCCTCACCCTCGAGTGCGGCATGAGATTCCTTGCCGACCATATCGATGGCGACAAGTATTTCAAGATTCATCGCGAGGGACATAACCTTGACCGTTGCCGCACCCAGTTTAAGTTGGTTGCCGATATGGAAAAGAAGATGGACGAGATGAACAAGATCGTTGCAAAGCACGCAGGTAAATAATTAAACGAAAAATTAAAAGGAAGACCAATTCGGTCTTCCTTTTTTATTTTCCGCTACGCATAGCGTTATACTGTTGCTCGTTTATAATGCCTTTGGCATACATTTCTTCGATTTGATTATTTTTTATACTTTGTTCGATAAGAATCGACATTTTTTCATCGACCGAAACAACCCTTTCAACTATTTCGCCGAAACCATACATAAGTATCGAACCAACCCAGGATATAAAAACCGCCCATGCAATCCAAATAGGCATTAGATCTTTTAATACTCCGGTTGAATGCAACAGCAATATAAATCCACCAATTACTATACAGACACTTGAAACAATAAACAAAAACATTGCAACATTTTTAATTTTTCTTCCAGCATTGTTATACATTCGTTTTCCTCCAAAAATATCCTTTTCTTAAGAATAGCATTCTTTTCGTATTTTTTCAATAAAAAAACAACCCCCGCTCGGCCGAGCGGGGGTTTTATTATAGACATTTATAAAAATCTTTAAGCGCGGTTATTTCATAGGTTGGCTCGATTCCGCTTTTCTTTCCGAAAAGGTTAACATAGCAGGTATCGAGTCCCGCTGCTTTTCCGCCCGCGATATCGGCCGAGGGGGAATCTCCAATCATTAATATTTTTGATTTATCCTTCTCTTTTATATGCTCGAAAACATAATTAAAATAACCAATATGCGGTTTTTGATAGCCTGTTACCTCGGATACGAAAACACCCTTGCAGTAAGGCAGCAGTCCCGAATTTGCGATTCGCTGATCCTGGGTTTTTTGCTCGCCGTTGGTTACGATATAGATATCATAATCCTTATAAAGGCTCCGAAGAAGCTCGATTGCGCCATCTATGCAATCATAGCCGAAACGCAACGCATCAACATAGTCGATTCGCATCTGCGCGGTATCGAATTTAAGCCCCGTTACCTGCGAGAATTCGATGAATCGACCCTCATAGATTTCGCTTTTTTCTATCTCGCCGCGCTCATATCTCTCCCAAAACGATTGATTTATATCGCTATAAATTTTTAGTATCTCGGGAGTGAAGGGCAAGCCATGTTTTTTAAAGGCGCGCTCTATTCCCTGCCGCTCGGCGGCATAGAAATCCATTAGGGTATTATCGTTATCGAATAATAGCGTTGTGTATTTCATGCTATGCAAAAACCCCCGCAATCACAAATAATAGCATAGCCAAGGAGGCTATGAAGAAGGATAGCATTCCGAAAATCAACGACCCACCTGCAGTTCCGCCCGAGAGGGATAGCTCATCGTTTTGAAGCTGCCTGCCGTAGCTTTTGATTTTCTTTGTTGCAAAGCGACCATAAATGGTTAGCGAAAAGAGTCCCGCCGCTATAGCTGCCGCGAGCGAAATACCGCTCATGATATTAGAAAAAACGCGAAGTTTTACAGCATTTTCGGTTTCTTTTAATATCTCGAGTCTATCAAGAAGCTCGCCGCCATCTATGTAGCCTGTTTCGGGATCGATGCTAAGTTCAAAACAATCGCCGACATCCACCATTATATTTGCTATGCTGCCGGCATTGGTTAATATTCCAAAACTTATAATCAATAGCGAAATCGCGAGCAGCGACACGCCAAAACGATACATTCTTCGATATAAAAACCAAAAACCCGCACCCGCCAAACCAAAGAAAAGCGAGAGCAAAAATGCGGGCCAGCACCACGAGGTTCTGCGCCCAAAATAATGCATTGCGCCCCATTTATAGGCTATTCGGTTGCCGTTTTTGCCCGCAAACGCGGCGATTTCGGAGAGCGAAACATCATCGATAAAATTAGAGTTTTGCTCTGATTCGAAGATAATTTCTTCATCCTCGCTCTCGTTTAGGAGCAGGGTGCCGCAGTTTTTGCAATATTTGAAGGCTATTTCGTTTTTAGTATTGCATTCCTCGCAATAACGAAAATTTTCCATTTATTTCTCCTTAAAGGAACATCAAGATCAAAGAAGGTATATTTCTTAAAGCCATAAACACAATCAAGAACGAAAGCGCATTAACTCCGCCAAGCTTATAACGCAAAAATTCCTTTTTATCATCGGGAGCAGCCTTTATTTTCTTGGCATTTTCGATACAGGTTCCGCGATAGATATAATCGGCGAACAGACCCGAGATGACTCGAACAAGAATTTCAAGCAAACATCCGGAAAGCACAAGACCGGTTGTTAAGGGATTTCCAAGCATAAGTTTAAATGCTTCTGCAATTGTTGCTCCCTCCGCAAGACTTCCGCTACTCCATAATAATACAAACGGCAATGTAAGTATCGATGCGGCAACCTGGAGTATTCCGAATAAAATGCCGCTCACATAGCTCTTTCTGAAGAATGCCCATGCTGCGGGGAAAAGGAATGCCGACCAGTTCCAAGATCTCTTATGCTTTTTGCCGAGCATAATAAATTTTTCGCTATAGCGGTTAACATTTGTAACCACGAGGGGTGTAACATCATTGAGTGTTACGCCATCCTCGATTTCGGTCTCGCCCTTCCATTTAGGCTGCTGAAAACCGAAATTTATATGGGCGCCGCCATAGGCACCGTTTATGCGGGGTGCTCTGCAGCGGGGACAAATTCTATCGTTCTCGGAAAACTCATAGCCGCAGCGAATACAATGCTGCGCCTCGGTTTTCTCTTCCTTTTCTTCGTTTTTGGCCTTTATATCCTCGGCAACCTTATTTGCATCATACTGCTTATCGGTTCCGTGGTCGGCTTCGAGCGCACAATGACCAAGCGCATTATAACAATCCCTATGATGCGGAGCTCCGCAAACGGGGCAAAAAACTATATCTTCATCATCGAAAAGGTATGCATTACATACCGGACATTTCTGCCCTTCTACCGATAGACTCATTTTCTTTTTCTCCTTCGCCATAGATTGCCGATAAAACTACCTGGAAATATTCGCGACCGTAGTTATGATATCTGCCCTCGGCAATCATTTTTTCAAATTCTTCGCGGGTTACCCAGCGAACCTCCTCGACCTCGTTTTTCTGAAGTCGAAGCTTGCGCGCATCTAAATCAACCTTTATGTGCCAAACGGTTAAGATAGAGTTGCGGCGGCGGATGGTTGCAACCTTTTTTAGGGTTCGCTCATCCGAGCGGATCGAAAGCTCCTCATAAAGCTCTCGGCGGGCTGCCGAGAAGGGAGTTTCGCCCGAGATGGTTGCTCCTCCTGTTGCTGCCCATTCACCGGGCATTAGATTTTTCTTTTCAGAGCGGCGCTGCAGCAATAGTCGACCGCGGCTATCGGTTATCCAAATATGAACAACCGAATGGTATTCCCCTGCGCGGAGAATTGCCCTTCTGCCACGATTAACTCTTCTGCCTGTAGGCTCGCCCTTTGCATTAAGAACATCCCATTTTTCCATAAGACACCTCTTAATGCTTGGGGGCGATATCGCCGAGTTTTTTATAGATGCTATCCGCGGGCACATATCCTCTAACCGAGGAAAGCGGATAAACATTAGAATTTTTGCCTATGACCGTTCCCGGATTTAAAACCGAGTTGCATCCGATTTCAACCCCATCGCCCAACATGGCACCGAATTTTTTAAGTCCGGTTTCGATTCTCTCGCCCGCATTAACGCAAACAAGCGATTTATCGGATTTAACATTCGAGGTTATGGCACCTGCTCCCATATGCGAGCGATA
This sequence comes from Acutalibacteraceae bacterium, assembly GCA_045659535.1. Taxonomy (GTDB): domain Bacteria; phylum Bacillota; class Clostridia; order Oscillospirales; family Acutalibacteraceae; genus SIG589. The sequence continues at coordinate 490 of JAZOXC010000079.1, read as the reverse complement.
CCCCAAAATGGAATCGCCAACATAGTTATAATGCGGCACCTGAACAGAATCGAAAAGGATGGCATTTTTAAGCTCGGTTGAATTGCCGACAACGCAGTTTTCGCCAACCAAAACGCTTCCGCGGATAAAGGCCGAATGGCGAATTTCAGTTCCCGCGCCAATAACGGTTGGACCGATGATTTCGGCGCTTGCGGCAACGGTAGCGCTTTTATGAACAAAAACATTCTCGCCATGCTCGATATAAAGCTTGGGGTCGAGCGTTTCTATGAGCGCTAAAATAAACTGCTTTATGCCGGGCAGCGCCTCCCACGGATAGGAAACCGAGGAAAGCAGCGGAGCCGCCGCGGTATGCGACAGGTCATAAAGGCTGTTTACCTTTAAGTTATTCATTTTTTCTCCTTTTGCAGACAAACACTTTCCGCATTTTAATTATATAGTTATATTATAATATTATTTTTAACAAATTACAATATTTTTTAAAAACTATTGT
>JAZOXC010000078.1:0-1278 GCA_045659535.1 Acutalibacteraceae bacterium | reverse complement strand
ATCGCCCTTATAAAGGCGAACAGCCTTGCCGCCTATAATATCTATTGCGGGAAAAATTATCATAAAAAATATCCTCTGATTCTAAATTTCGGCAAAAGCGCGTAGGATAGAAAGTCCAACCTCGCCGCTCTTTTCGGGATGGAACTGGCATCCAAAAACATTGCCGTTTTGCACCGATGCGGTAAGATATGCGCCATATTCGGTATCGGCAATAACCGATTCATCGCAATCGGCAGCATAGAAGGAATGAACAAAATAAACATGGTCGCCATTCTTAATATACTTAAATAGCGGGCTATCCTTCCTAAAACGGAGCGCGTTCCAACCGATATGCGGAATTTTAAGCTCTTTATCTATAACATCGGCAATCGGCTTAATCGAACCCTTTATGAGTCCAAGACCCGGATAGCGACCATATTCAAAGCTCTCATCAAATAATAGCTGCATACCGAGGCAAATGCCCATAAGCGGCTTGCCTGCGGCGGCCTCGGTCTTTAAAACCTTATCAAGTCCGCTCTCGCGTAGCTTTTTTGCGGCATCGGGAAAAGCGCCAACTCCGGGCAGAATAATCTTATCTGCGGCGCGGATAACCTCGGCATCCGAGGTAACAACAACATCGGCATTTATAGCAGCAAACGAGCTTTTCAGTGAAAACAGATTTCCAACACCATAATCAACAATGGCAATCATTATAAAACACCCTTTGTGGACGGAATATCATCCTTGAACTTTTCATCAATCGAGGCAGCGGTTCTGATACTGCGACCAACCGATTTATAAATACCCTCGATAATATGGTGCGAATTTTCGCCAACAACCTCCATTATGTGTAGGTTGCATTGGCTGGTTCGAACAAAGCCATAGAAAAATTCTTTAACAAGCTCGGTATCGAAATCGCCAACCTTTTCGGTTAAAAGGTCAACATCATAGCCGAGGAAAGCGCGACCCGAAAAATCAATGGCCGAGATGATAAGAGCATCATCCATCGGCAGAATGGTATGACCATAGCGGTTTATACCTGCCTTGTTGCCGAGAGCCTCATAAAAAGCAGTTCCGAGCGCAATGCCAATATCCTCGGTTGTGTGGTGATAGTCAACCTCGCAGTCGCCTTTGCAGCTAAGCTCGAGGTCAAATCGACCGTGCTTTGCAAAAAGGGTTAGCATATGGTCCAAAAAACCGCAACCGCTGTCAATTTTGCTTTCCCCTGTTCCGTCGAGATTTAGAGTGAGCGAAATATCGGTTTCGTTTGTTTTTCTATTTATTGTGGCTTTTCTCATA
>JAZOXC010000077.1:0-10853 GCA_045659535.1 Acutalibacteraceae bacterium | reverse complement strand
ACTTAACGCCGACTCCTTAAAAAATATTATGATAATTTCGAGCCCATCGATTTGGTTCGCGATATCTATCGGGATATCGAAAACCTCGATCCGCTCTCTAAAATGACCGATGTTGATATCGAGGTTTGGCTCGAGGGCGATATTTATCTGAATGTAGATAAAATGAGCCGCGCCGCAGGGCTCGAGGTTCGCATGCCCCTAACCGACCGCCGAATTTTCGATATCGCCGCGCGAATTCCCTCGCGCTTTAAGGTTTCGGATGAGCAGAACAAGCTCGCTCTTCGAACCGCGGCGGCAAAGGTTCTGCCCGAGGAAATCGCATTCCGCAAAAAACTTGGCTTTGTTGTTCCCATCCGTATGTGGATGGCCGATGAGCGCTATAATGCAGATGTTCGCCGCCTATTATCAAGCGAGATTGCCGAGCAGTTCTTCAATTTAGAAGAGGTCGATGCCATTTTCAAGGATTATATCGGCGGCAATTCGGATAACTGGCGCAAGATTTATGTTATCTATTCCTTCCTCGTTTGGTATGAAGAATATTTCATAAAAAGATAAAACAAAAAGGACTCGAAAATCGAGTCCTTTTTAATTTTATTTTAGGATGCCCCATTTTTTATAGTTTTGGCAGGTGGTTGAGTTGCTGTAGCGGTCGGCTCTTGCGAGCGGACTGCCGAGACACCAGCATTTTCCGAGAACTGCCTGATCGGGCAAAACAACCATATTGCCAAAATAATCGGGTTGGCGCGGTCCCATCCAATATTCGCAGGTAGCGCAAAGAACTCTGTGTCCGGCCATTTTATATTCCATAATAATTCTCCTTTACTTTAAAAAGCTATCGCAAATTACGCAAAGTGAAATATAGTTTTCAAGTGTCGGCTCCGCCTTTGCAGCGGCAATCGCTTTTTCGATATCTGTTCTCGATTCGGGATAGGCTGCCATAATTCGCTCGGCGGCGGCATACTGCTCTATAAAACTATCCTCTCGGGGAGCCTCCTCATAGCGGGAAATAAGGCGCTTTAGAACCGCGCGCTCGGTTATCGGCTTGCCCGCAATAATATCCTCCTCGCGAAGTCGCGCATAGAGTATTTCGCTCGAACCGGGGCGAACGGTTCGACCTCTGCCTTGGTCATAGATAATGAGAATATCGCCATTTTCCATCTCATCTATCATAGCATAGGAGCTATGAACGCGGGTATCGAGCATTAGCTTATAAGGCCAGGTAACGCCGCCATCGGTCGATAGAGCAACCGCCATATTATCGCGAACCTTGGTGTTGTTATCGTGGAAGGTTAGCGCGAGATTGCCCGATGCGAGGCGCTTAATATTGTTAAGCGAATAAACCGTTTGCATAATTTGGCTGTTTTCGTCGCTGTTATCATAGCGCAGTAGTTTATATTCATCCCATTTATCGGGGGAGGCAATATTCGATTTGCTATATCGTGAACCTAAATTATTGCGCTCAATGAGAATAAGCTCGCCACCCTCGGTTTCCGCAATAGAGGCTTCGCCCGTGTCGCTTTCGCCGCCCTCGGGTGTGCAAACATATTCAAAATTTTCAAGGTCATCGCTTACATATATGCGAGGACCGTTTCCGCGGGCAAGGCATTCCTCCGGATAATATTCGGGCATTGCATGGCGGGAGAAATAGGCGGCAAAATACCATTTGCCATCCGATGCTTTAAGGGGAATATCGCGATAAAAGCCATCAAACATTCGCTTTGGCTCGCTCCAAACAGGAGTGTCCGATTCGGGATTATCGCAATAGGTTATCCATTGTCCCTGTCTTCCCGAATAGTTCGAATCAATACCAACCTGATGGGTATATATAAGATAAAGTCGATCGCCCTCGGCGAAAAGGCATGGGTCATAAACGCGGCGCGGACCGTCCTTATCGGGGTCGAAAACGGTTATGGGGTTATCCCAGTTGATACCATCGCGGCTGCGCAAAATCGGAATATAACCATAATAATTTTCGCCGCCGCAGAAGGTTTTGCCAAACGGATCGGCCATTATCGCGGCATAAATAGTTCCGTTTTGGGTATGGGTGATGGTCGGAACCGCCTGATAACCGCGCTCCAACGGTCGGTAATATTCCATATCGGCGCGAAGCTTTTCGCCCGATAGGTATTCGCAGGGGAGCATCGAAAGGCGGAGGTTTTCTTCAACCAGTTCGGTCTGCCTTATGGGAACATAAGTTGGGTCGATATCGCAAATAAAAACCGATAAAGCGCCGCGAATGATGGCACTTTGGAAATCGGTTTCGGCTTCAACATATCCCGCAATGAGCGATAGCGGGGCTTGCCAACCGGGAATAAGCTCGCCCTCATCAAAATCGGCAACCTTCTTGAAAACCCCGGGAATACGGAGGTTTAGATAAAATGAAATGTCGTTGGGGGTTGGGATGTCGGGCTCGTTTTCAACAATAATGAGCATCCAACCGCCCTTTTTAACCGTCATACCAATATTCGAAAAAGAATCGGTAAAGAGGAATTTTTCGCCCGCGAGGCTTTCGGGGATGTTTCCGATTGTTGTATGGAACATCATCGAGGGCATATCAAAAAGATGCTTGCCTTCGGCTATCTCCTCGGCGCATCCGTGCTGCGGAACTATAACCGCCCTTCGGCGGTCAGAAATCCAACTATCATCATAGATTTTCATAAGCGAACCTCCTTTGGTTTAGTTCATTATGGCATAAGAAATTTGGAAATGCAATAAATTGCGCGGAACAATGTTCGCATATGGCGCCCAAAAGGAATAAAACGCGAACAAAAAACTTGAAAACAAACCTTTTTGGGGTTATACTTTAATCGGTGATTATATGAGCTATAAAAATATGTTTCGAATAGAGGGGTATAGTTATATCGGATACGAAAACCATACCTCGCAGGTGCGTTCCTCGGATGGAATCAATATAATTTTAGCCGAGGATAACCCCTTTTGCGTTCAAATCGACCGCGCGGAGGGCGAGCGAGTGCTCCGCCTTTCGGATGGGGATGTTTGCATCGTTTTTCCAAAAACCAAATACCATTTTTATACCCTCCCCGGTGTTATAACCCGAGTTATAACCATGGAGTTCGGCATAAACCCTGCGCATACCGATGTAGATAGCGAACCGCTTCGGAAGCTGCTGTCAACCGGAAGAGAATATCTTGTTTTTTCGGGTGGCAGAGATATAAAGGAGCTTATACTTTTGTTGCAGAGCTATCATAAATCGGATTTTAGCACCGATAAGCAACAAAACGCGAGCACAAGTCTTTTGGCCGATGCTTTTATGCTAAAGTTGGCCGAAACCGTGTTCCGCCCCGAGGGGGCGTTGCTTTGCTCCCATACGAGAAAGGCGATTTCGTATATCGGAAAGCATTACAAAGAGCCCATAACCCTTAAAACCCTTTGTGAAGAGGTAGGTATTGGCGAGCGCAGAATGCAAAAACTTTTCCGCGAGGAGCTTTCAACAACCTTTAGCGAATTTTTAGCGAGTTTCAGAATAAATAAAGCCTGCGAGCTTTTGCGCGGGAGCAGCGCATCGATAGATGCCATAGCCGAGGCGGTTGGATATGCGAGCCGCCAAAATTTCACCTTGATTTTCAAAAAGAAGCTCGGCAGATCGCCGCAGCAGTTCAGAACCGATATAAAAAAGCGAAATTATCGCTATACCCACGAGGACCTGAGTTCCATGCAGGATATCTTTGCCTCCTTCGAAGGCGCAATAGTTGGATAAAAAACCCCCGAGAAAACTCTCGGGGGTTTTGTTTTAAGTATTATAAAAACAATCTTCTTCCCATTTTTGCGGGTTCACATCGATATAATTCCATATTTCAAGATAATCCTTTTCACCGCGGATTATATGGTCGTGGAAAGATGTTTGCCATATCTTTTGATTGGGATTTATTTTGTGATATTGGCGAGTTACTATTGATTTAAAGGTGCAAATAACATCGGACAATGTAGGGCAGGGGCTTGCTCCTGCCGCGTTGTTTGCAATTATAATTATTGCATGAATATGGTTTGGCATTATAACATATTTTTCAATTTTAATATGTTGATATCTGTTCTCTAATTTGTGCAGCTCCCCATTTGCCAATTTGCCAAGTGCTGATAATTTAACTTCGGCAGGAGCAAGCCCCTGCCCTACAATGGTAGAGAAAATTTCTTTTCGGTTATGAGCGCAAATGGTTACGAAATAATATCCGTTTTGGCTATAATCGTAATCCTTCAATCGGGTTGGTTTGCGGTTTTTGAAATTCATATTATCACCATTTTGATTTTACTGTGTTTTAGGCTAAAAAACAACCCCCGAGAAAACTCTCGGGGGTTTTAGTTTTAAGTAAGATTCAATTACTTATTAAGTGCCTCTTCAATAGCAACTGCACAAGCAACGGTCATACCAACCATCGGGTTGTTACCAGCGCCGATAAGACCCATCATCTCAACATGGGCAGGAACAGAAGAAGAACCTGCGAACTGAGCATCAGAGTGCATACGGCCTAAGGTATCGGTCATACCGTAGGAAGCGGGGCCGGCTGCCATGTTGTCGGGATGGAGGGTACGACCGGTACCGCCGCCCGAAGCAACAGAGAAATACTTCTTGCCCATCTCGATGCATTCCTTCTTGTAGGTACCTGCAACAGGATGCTGGAAACGGGTCGGGTTGGTTGAGTTACCGGTGATGGAAACATCAACGCCCTCTTTGTGCATGATAGCTACGCCTTCGCGAACATCGTTTGCGCCGTAGCAGTTAACCTTGGAGCGAAGACCGGTAGAGTATGCCTTGCGGAATACCTCCTTAACCTCGCCGGTATAATAATCCATCTCGGTTTCAACATAGGTAAAGCCGTTGATACGGGAGATGATCTGAGCGGCATCCTTACCAAGACCGTTAAGGATAACGCGAAGCGGTTTTTTACGAACCTTATTTGCCTTCTCGGCAATACCGATAGCACCTTCAGCAGCAGCGAAGGACTCGTGTCCTGCTAAGAATGCGAAGCACTCGGTATCCTCTTCTAAGAGCATCTTGCCGAGGTTTCCGTGGCCAAGACCAACCTTGCGCTGATCAGCAACAGAACCGGGGATACAGAAAGCCTGGAGACCCTCACCGATAGCGGCAGCTGCATCAGCAGCGCGGGTGCAGTTCTTCTTTATAGCGATAGCGGAACCAACGATGTATGCCCAGCAAGCATTCTCAAAGCAAATGGGCTGGATCTTTTTGATCTGGTCATAAACATTAAGACCGGCATCCTTGGTTATCTTTTCTGCTTCTTCAAGGGAAGCAATACCGTATTGTGCGAGAACCTTATTGATTTGGGGAATTCTTCTCTCATAGGATTCAAACAAAGCCATGGTTATTACCTCCTTAAATTATTCTTTTCTGGGGTCGATGATCTTTGCAGCATCATCAACGCGGCCATACTGACCCTGAGCTTTTTCCCAAGCGGTGTTAGCGTCGTCGCCCTTCTTGATGAAGTCGGTCATCTTGCCAAGGTTTACAAACTTGTAGCCGATGATCTGACCCTCGTCATCAAGAGCAATGCCGGTAACATAACCTTCTGCCATCTCGAGATAGCGGGGACCCTTCTCGCGGGTACCATACATGGTACCAACCTGAGAGCGGAGACCCTTGCCGAGGTCCTCGAGTCCTGCGCCTACCGGGAGACCATCCTCAGAGAAAGCACTCTGGGTTCTACCGTAAACGATCTGGAGGAAGAGCTCGCGCATAGCGGTATTGATAGCATCGCAAACAAGGTCGGTATTGAGAGCTTCCATAACGGTAAGACCGGGAAGAATCTCAGAAGCCATAGCGGCCGAGTGAGTCATACCCGAGCAACCGAGAGTCTCAACCAAAGCCTCCTCGATGATGCCATCTTTAACATTAAGTGTGAGTTTGCAAGCGCCCTGCTGGGGTGCACACCAGCCAACGCCATGTGTGAAGCCGGAAATGTCCTTAACATCGCGAGCCTTAACCCACTTTGCTTCCTCCGGAATCGGAGCAGCGCCGTGATGAACGCCCTGAGCTACGGGACACATCTCTTCAATTTCTTTTGTGTAAATCATATAATATCTCCTTTCGGTCATAATCTGCTACTATTATAATTAAATCTCGGCCAAAGTTCAAGAGAAAATTGCCGACTTTGTCGAATTTTTCACAAAAAAATAAAAGCCTTGCTACAGCTATCTGCAGCAAGGCTATATTTTTTAGTCATCATCTTCCTCTTCGCCTTCGGGAACGGGAAGTTTTTCAACCGTAATTCGCTCGATGCGGCGCTCATCAACCTCATCAACGCGGAAACGGCAGTTTTCATATTCGATTTCGGGATGCTCGTCTTCGGTAGGAATTCTGCCGAGCTCCGACATAATGAAACCGCCAACGGTATCGAATTCGCCTTCGGGGAAGGTAATTCCGAGCAGCTCCTCGAGCTCCTCGATATCGGTTGTTCCATCAATATCAAAGGTGGTCTCGTTAACCTGTGCGATTTCTTCTTCCTCATCATCGTATTCATCCTGCATGTTGCCAACGATTTCCTCAAGCAGGTCCTCGATGGTAACAATGCCCGAAACACCGCCGTATTCATCGCTAACGAATACCATCTGAAGGCGCTTTTCGGTCATCTCGTTAAAGAGGTCGCCGCAGCGCTTGGATTCGGGAACGAAAACAGCCTCGCGCATAAGGTCGGCAATCTTAACCGATGAGGGGATCTTCTTTCCAACAAAGGGGAGAAGGTCTTTTACATATAGGATACCCTTGATATCATCAAGGTCTTCTTCATAAACAGGGAGTCGCGAATAACCTGCTTCGAGGGTTTTTTCAAGAACCTCGGAGAAGTTATCGTTAATTTCAACCGCAACAAGGTCGGTTCGATGGGTCATAACTTCGGCGGCAACGATATCATCAAACTCGAAAATGTTGTTAATCATTTCCTTTTGAGATTCTTCGATAACGCCCTTTTCTTCGCCGGCGTCAACCATCATAAGTATTTCTTCTTCGGTAACGGTTTCTTCGTTTGCATTGGGATCGAGTCCGCAAAGACGAACAACACCGTTTGTTGAGAGGGAAAGTATTTTAATAAAGGGGGTCATGGCTCTTCTTATAAACAGCAGAATTCCAACAACCTTAAATGAGATAGACTCACCCTTTTGCATTGCGATTCTTTTGGGAACAAGCTCGCCGAGAACGAGCGAGAAATAGGAGATTATAAGGGTAACCAAAACGAGGGAAACCTCATCCATCCAGCCGGGCATGTTAGGATTTTCCGAGAAAAGATCCCATAACCACTTTGCCAAAGGTCCGGCAAAGCTATCGGCAGCTGCAGCGGATGTTAAGAATCCCGCGAGGGTAACGCCGATTTGTATGGTCGATAAAAATGCCGAAGGACTTTTAGTTAGCTTTAGAACCTTTTTGGAACCTGCATGTCCCTCCTCGGCCATTTTTTTAAGTTTAGTATCGTTCAGCGAAATAATAGCGATTTCGCTCATCGAGAAAAATGCGTTAACAAGGATTAGTAAGAAAAGTAAGACCAAAGGCCACCCGTCCATAAAAAATTAAAACTCCGTTTCATAATTAAAATGCGATGCGAATGCACCAAGTCCTATAATATAATAAAATTACCATAAAAGTCAACATCTTCTTGGGTTCGATAAACCCCGCAAAACGCAAACAAACGAAGATAAAGCCCCGTGGTTTGGCAAAATAGCGATAAATTGACCAAAAAACGAAAAAACAGGCAGAAATCGAGGAAATGGCAAAAAAGCCAAAAGATATATGGCGGGCTATTGCTTTTTCAGGGAAATATAGGTATAATAATAAGGATATTAAAAGGAAAAGGGGAGAGCAGATTGAATATCAAAAAAGCTCTTGGAACCAATCGCGGTGTTTTGCTTAAAAATACCGTTATGCTCTATATTCTTCAGTTTTCAACCTATCTGCTCGCGCTGCTTGTTGCCCCCTATGAAACCCGAGTGCTTGGCGCCGAGGTTTATGGCGGATTTTTAGAGGCATCTCTTTCAATCGTTACCTATTTCCAGCTGGTTATCGATTTCGGCTTTCTCCTATCGGCAACCGAGGAGGTTTCCCGCAATCGCCATGATGGCAAAAAGCTATCCGAGATATTAAGCTCGGTAACGGCGGCAAAGATTATCCTGTCGCTCGGCTCGTTTGTTATTTTAATGATTCTCTGCCAGGTTATCCCCGCATGGGAGAAAAAGCAAACAGTTCTTATCCTAACCTTTATCGCAACCATGATAAACTCTTTTATCCCCGATTATCTCTATCGCGGACTCGAGAAAATGTCGGCCATAACGGTTCGAACCGTTGCCGTAAAGATTTTCTTCACCGGTGCGATATTCCTGTTCCTCAAAAAGCCCGAGGATGTTTGGGTTGTTCCCGCGCTTAATATTGTTGGCAACAGCATCGCCCTTATCTTGGCATATGTTCATGTTATCAAAAAGCTCGGCGTTAAATTCTCGATTTGCAAAATCAAGGTGGTGTTCGCGGCGCTTCGCTCTTCGGCATTTTTCTTCTTTTCGCGAATCGCAACAACCGCATATACCGCCCTCAATACAGTTATCCTCGATATAATTTCGGGCAGCGGAGCTCCAACCGGATATTATTCCTCTGCCAATAAACTTATAACCGCGGGCAAAAACGGCTTAACCCCCATTGCCGATAGCCTATACCCGTATATGGCTCGTAACCGCGACTTTAAACTTGTTAAAAAGGTGCTCCTTATTTTAGAGCCTGCTATTTTCCTTGGCTGTGCTGTTATATTCGTGTTTGCCAAGGATTTCTGCGGCTGGTTCTTCGGTGCCGAATTCCGCGAGGCGGGTTCGGTTCTGCGCGCGATGCTTCCCATCGGTGTTGTAACCCTGCCGAGTTATATCTTCGGCTTCCCGATGCTAACCGCTATGGGCATTTCGAAACACGCAAACTATTCAACCATCTTTGGTTCGGTTTTCCATATTGCTTTGCTCGGAATTCTCTTCTTTATCGGCAAGGTTAATATGCTAACCCTCGCAATCAGCGTTTCGGCAACCTCTACCGTGATTCTGCTTTATAGAATCATAGTAATTTATAAATACCGCGACCGTATGTATGCAAAACCGGAGGAGGGAACAGGCGATGGTAAGTAAGCTTTTAAAGGTTTTCTTCAGCATTTTATATTCCTTTTTTCCGATAAAGAAAAACAGGGTTGTCTTTTCGAGCTATTATGGTCGAGGCTATTCGGATAACGCAAAAGCGGTTGCCGAGGAGCTCATAAAGCGCAGCTCAAAGGCCGAGCTTATTTGGCTTTGCAAAAACGAAAAGGAGGCCGAGAGTCTTCCGCCCGAGATAAAGCCCTGCAACTTTAATTCCTCGGCGCGCATAAAGGCACTTGCAACCGCCCGAGTTTGGGTTGATAATGCTCGAAAATACGAGCGCCTTCGCAAGAAAAAGAACCAGTTTTATCTTCAGTGTTGGCATGGTTTTCCCCTAAAGCGAATCGAGAAGGATGCCGTTTCGGCTATGGCACCCGATTTTGAGGCGGGAGCTATTCGCGATTCGAAAAATACCGATCTTTTGCTCGCTTATTCCGAGTTTGATAAAAAAATCCTCGAGCGCTGCTTTTGGTATGATGGCGAGATAGCGGTTTGGGGCGTTCCCCGAAACGATGTTTTCATAAACCCGCCCGCAGAGACAGCATCCAAAATTCGCAAAACCCTTTCGCTTCCCGAGGATAGAAAGCTCGTTTTATATGCGCCAACCTTCCGCGCCGACCATTCGGTTGATGCCTATAAAATCGATGCCGCCGCGCTAAAAGATTCCCTTTGCAAGCGCTTTTCGGGCGAATGGACAGTTCTTATCCGCCTGCATCCCAATGTTGCAAAGCAGTCGGAGGGACTTTTCCCCTATGATGGCATCGGCATCGTTGATGCAACTGCATATCCCGATATGCAGGAGCTGCTTGTCGGCAGCGATATTCTTATAACCGATTATTCATCCTCGATGTTTGATTTCGGTCTTTCGGCCCGCCCCTGTTTTAGATTCGCAAGTGATATCGAAGCCTATAAGGGCGACCGCAATTTCTATTTCGAGTTCGAGGAAATTCCTTTCCCCGCGGCATATAACAATGCCGAGATGGTTGCGCTTATCGAGAATTTCGATGAAGATAAGTATTTATCCGAACGCAAGGCATTTTATGATAAGCTCAATTTCGTAACCGATGGCAAAGCGGCTGCTCGCTGCGCCGATTGGATAGAAGAAAAAATAGGATAACAGGAGAAAAAACATGAGAAGAGTTATAACCTACGGAACCTTCGATTTATTGCATTATGGTCATATAAACCTTCTAAAGCGCGCAAAGGAGCAGGGAGATTATCTTGTTGTTGCTCTTTCGAGCGATGCCTTTAATGAGGGAAAGGGCAAAAAGAGCTTCTTTTCCTATGAGGAGCGCAAAGCTATGCTCGAGGCTATTCGCTATGTTGATATGGTTATTCCCGAGGAAACCTGGGAGCAAAAAATGACCGATGTTGATAAATACGAAATCGATGTTTTTGTTATGGGCAACGATTGGGAAGGCAAGTTTGATTTCCTGAAAGAAAAATGCGAGGTTGTTTATCTCCCGCGAACCCCCGAAATTTCAACAACCAAAATAAAAACCGAGCTTCATCAGGGCTAAAAAAGCATAAAAAACCCCCGCGGAACTCCCGCGGGGGATGTTTTTTGTTATTTTTTTAACAAAATTCCAAAAAAGTTTAAAAACACCACTTTACATATATATAAAAAAGTGTTATGATAATTGCGTATGGAATGTTGTTATAAATTTCTATAAACCATATTGCGTCAGTTCGGCTGTGCAAAAATCTAAGGAGGAGAAATTTCCATG
>JAZOXC010000076.1:0-2195 GCA_045659535.1 Acutalibacteraceae bacterium | reverse complement strand
TATTGTAAACTTAAAATTTTTGTATTATAATAATAGAAACAAAATGCGTACCGAAGCGTGCGAACAGGCGGGTCCTGTGCGATGGGACCCCGTGAACCATGTCAGGCGGGGAACCGAGCAGCATTAAGCGGAAGTCCTATGCGCTGCAGTAAATCGGTCTGTTCGTACACTTTAGTACGCATTTTAATTTTTATTTAAGGAGTGAGTCGGGTTGTATCAGGCTTTATATCGTAAATATCGCCCCGATACCTTTTCGGAGGTTGTGGGTCAAGAGCATATAACCGAAACCTTAAAAAATGAGCTTGCTACCGGCAAAATCTCGCATGCATATCTCTTTACGGGAACGAGAGGAACCGGTAAAACCCCCTGCGCAAAAATTCTTGCCAAGGCGGTTAACTGCCAAAACCCGAAGGGCGGCGACCCTTGCGGTGAATGCGATACCTGCCGCGCCATAAAAAATGGCGAGGTTATGGATATTGTTGAGCTCGATGCCGCTTCGAACAATGGTGTTGATGATGTTAGAGAGCTCCGCGAGCAGGTTAATTTTGCGCCTGCGAATGCCCGCTATCGCGTTTATATCATCGATGAGGTGCATATGCTCTCGAAGGCGGCCTTTAACGCCCTTCTCAAAACCCTCGAAGAGCCCCCCTCGCATGTAATCTTCATACTCGCAACAACCGAGGTTAACGAGCTTCCCGCAACCATTCTTTCGCGTTGCCAGCGCTTTGATTTCAGAAGAATTGAGCAGAGCTTTATCTGCGACCGCCTTAAGGAGGTTGCAAGCCGCGAAAACCTATCCCTTTCGGATGATGCGGCGCTGCTTATCGCTTCGCTTGCCGATGGCGGTATGCGCGATGCGCTCTCGATTCTCGACCTCGCTGCCGCCGCAGACAGCAACATAACCGAAGAAATCGTTTCCGAGGTTTGCGGAATGGCAGGTCGCGAATATCTATATAAGCTTTGCGATCTCATCAGAGAAAAGGATACCGAAAATGCCCTCATTATGATAGACAAGCTCTATTCGGCATCGGTTGATATGTCGCGTTTGCTCGGTGAGCTTATCTCGCATTATCGCAACCTCATGATAATGAAAACCGTTTCGCTCGAGCCGAAGCCGATTGTTTGCTCGGCCGCCGAAAAGAAGGAGCTTACCCGCCAGGCAAGACTATATGACCTTCGCGAGATAATATTTATTCTCGATTTGCTGCAAGAAACCCAGCCGCGAATGAAAACGGCATCCCGCCGCTGCGAGATGGAGCTGGCTATTATTAAGCTTTGTTCTCCCCAGCTTGCCTCCTCGCTCTCGGCGCATGAGCAGCGAATTGCCGCACTCGGAAACGACGCCGCTCCCATAAAGGCGGAAAAAATCGGGCGCCCGGCAGAGCCGCAGGCAGAAGAACCCGAGGAAGAGGAAATCCCGCCCATTGAGGATGAGGTTCCTCCCCCCGCAGATAATGAAGATGTTCCCTCCCCGCAAAAGCCTGAAGAGGCCGATTCGGAGCGCCCGATTAAGGAATGGAACGATATTTTATCCGAGCTTTTCAAGGTTAATCCGCTTATGGCGAGTGTGCTTCGAGGTTCGCGAGCCTTCGCCCGCGGCGAATATCTGCTTATCGATACCGATAACCCGCAGTTCAGAGAGCTTATGAATGCCTCGCCGCATAACCGCGAAACCCTTAAAAAGGTTATTTCCGAGGTTTTGGGTTCGCAGTACAAGATTGGACCCTACCACAAGGAAAACAAAGCCCAAAACAAAACCGACCCGCTTTTAGGCCTTGCCCAAAAGCTTGACTTATTAAACAAATAGGAGTTGCCTTTTATGAAATGCAGAATCCCCAATCAGGGTGGACAGAATATGAACGCCATGCTCAAGCAGGCACAGCAGATGCAGAACGATATGGCCGCACTTCAGGCCGATCTTGAGGAACGCGAATATACCGCTACCGCAGGTGGCGGACTTGTTACCGCAACCGTTGACGGAAAGTATAACATCCGCTCGCTCAAGATTTCGCCCGATGCTGTTGATCCCGATGATGCAGAGATGCTCGAGGACCTTGTTACCGTTGCTGTTAACGAGGCCATCAATACCGCAAAGAAAACCGCCGATGATGAAATGGGCGCTATCACAAGCGGACTTAATATTCCGGGGTTATTCTAATGGCATATAATGTTGGACCGCTCAATGAGCTGATAAC
>JAZOXC010000075.1:0-4330 GCA_045659535.1 Acutalibacteraceae bacterium | reverse complement strand
CAGAGAAGAAGATTGATGCCGTTAATAAGGAATACCGCCGTGGTTTCATCAACGATGATGAGCGTAGCCGTCAGGTTATCGAGATTTGGAATGATGTTACCGAAGCTGTTGGTTCTGCTCTTAAGAAGAACCTCGATGAATTCAACCCGATTTATATGATGGCCGACTCCGGTGCTCGTGGTTCTATGAGCCAGATTCGTCAGCTCGCAGGTATGCGCGGACTTATCGCTAATACCGCCGGTAAGGTTATCGAAATCCCCATTCGTGCTAACTATCGTGAAGGTCTGAATGTTCTTGAATACTTCATTTCTTCTCGTGGTGCTCGTAAGGGACTTGCTGATACCGCTCTTCGTACCGCTGACTCGGGTTATCTAACCCGTCGTCTCGTTGATGTTTCGCAGGATGTTATCATTCGCGAGGATGACTGTGGAGCACATGAGGGTCTTGCAGTTGGCGATATTAAGGACGGAAATCATCTTATCGAGCCGCTTTCCGAGCGTCTCATTGGTCGCTACCTCCTCAACGACTTTGTTGATGATGAGACCGGCGAGGTTATCGTATCCTGCGATAAGATGATGGATGAGAACGATGCAAACAAGATTCAGGCAATCGTTAATAAAAAGGTTGAGGATCTTGATGAAAAAATCGCTGCTCTCGAGGCTAAGATTGCAACCTCCAAGACTGCTAAAACCCGCAATGCCGCAGCTGCCGAGAAGGCAGAGCTCGAGGCTCAGCGCAAGGTTGACAGCAAGGTTGTTATTCGTTCAATTCTTACCTGCCACTCTAAGCATGGTATTTGTAAGAAGTGCTATGGTGTAAACCTTGCACTCGGTAAACCTGTTACTGTTGGTGAGGCTGTTGGTATCATTGCTGCTCAGTCGATCGGTGAACCCGGTACACAGCTTACAATGAGAACCTTCCATACCGGTGGTATCGCCAGTACCGAAGATATTACACAGGGTCTTCCGCGTGTTGAAGAGCTATTCGAAGCACGCACTCCCAAGCGTTGCGGTCTTATCAGTAAAATCAGCGGTCGCGTAAGCATCGTTGAAGAAAAGCGTAGCAATGGCATTAGCAATGCTATCGTTATTACTGATGACAGCGCAGAAAACAAGGTTTCTATTAAGGAGCCCGTTCCGTTTGGCAGCCGTATCCGTGTTCAGGATGGCGATTATGTTAAGGCCGGCGATAAGCTTATTGATGGTGCTATCATTCCGAAGGACATTCTTGCAGTTCTCGGACCTGAAGCAGTTCAGGATTACATCATCGCTGAGATTCAGAGCGCATATAGAACTCAGGGTGTTGATATCAACGATAAGCATATCGAAATTATCATCAGACAGATGATGAGAAAACTTAAGATTACTGATCCGGGCAGCACAGAATTGCTTGCAGAAGCAACCTATGAGCGCGGCGAAGTTTATGCAGCAAACGATGAGATTAACGCAAGAATTGCTGCAGGCGAGACTGATTTAACTCCCGCAACCTATGAGCCGACTCTCCTTGGTATTACCAAGGCTTCTCTTGCAACCGAATCCTTCCTCTCGGCAGCATCCTTCCAGGAGACCACTCGTGTTCTCACAGATGCCGCTATCAAGGGCAAGGATGACCCGCTCTTTGGTCTTAAGGAAAATGTTATTATCGGTAAACTCGTTCCTGCCGGTACCGGCATGAAGGAGAACGAAATTAATTACTGTAACCGCGAAGACATTCCGGAAATAGAAGAGTAATTGTTTTGCGTTACGGGCGGCGGCTTTTTGCCGTTGCCCGTACGCCCTAATGTTTAGGGAGGCTAACCGGTGACTGAAAATACTTTTAATTGTTTTGCAGACACATCTGAAGTGTTTAAATACAAGAAAATATACATTACCTCTTTGCATTTGATGCATGGCGGGGTTGAGATGGTTATCTCTTCGCTTGCAAATGCTTTTGTTGAAAAAGGTTTTGATGTAGAAGTTCTATGTGTTTATCGTTTAGGTGAGCCTGCTTATTTTTTTGATGAAAAGGTAAAAATAACCTATCTAACCGATGTTCGCCCCAATCGTGATGAATTCAAAGCGGCAATCCGCTCTAAAAACCCAATTAAGGTATTAAAAGAAGCTTTTTATGCCATTAAGGTGCTTCGCCTTAAATCAAAATCAATAAAAAAAGCCATCGCTGATATAAAAGATGGTGTTATTATCTCTACAAGAAACGAACATTCTGTTTTGCTTTCTAAATTTGGTGGCGCTAATGTTTTAAAGATTGCACAGCTCCATCATGACCATAAATTCGACAAAAATTTGCTTAACGATTTTAAGTTTAAGTATAAAAATATAGACTATTTCACTCTCTTAACTCCCGGTTTGACCGATGAGGTTAAGGAGATAATGAAAAAACACAACAATACAACCAAATGTATTACATTGCCCAATTTTTTATATAAAACACCGCAGTTTTGCGAATGTGAGCGCAAGAATCAAGTGCTTTCGGTAGGTCGATTCTCTCCCGAAAAGGGCTTTTTCCGACTGCTTGATGTTTGGAAGAAATTTATCGCAATGCATCCCGATTGGCAGCTTAAGCTTATTGGTGATGGAAATGATAGGGAAGGGCTTGAAGCAAAGGCGGCAGAGCTTGGCGTTGCCGATTCGGTTATATTTACGGGTATGCTGCCGAATGAGCAGGTAACCTTTGAGATGTCAACTTCGAAGATCTATGCAATGACTTCTTTTACCGAAGGTTTACCAACAGTTATAATCGAGGCCGGAGTTTGCAGTTTGCCTACCATTGCTTTTGATGTTCGTGTTGGTCCTGCCGCGTTAATCGAGGATGGTGTTTCGGGTATCCTTGTTTCTGATGGGGATATTGATGCCTTTGCAAACGCGCTCGACATTTTGGCAAATAATGATGATTTACGCATCAAAATGGGCGAAAAATCGCTTGACACCTCCAAAAACTACAGCAAAGATAAAATCATGAAACAATGGCTCGACTTGTTTCAAGGAAAAATATAGGAAAGGGGACATATTAATATGACTATCGCAGATGTAAAAAATTCAATATCCGATAAAAGAACGCTTAAAGTATTTATATTTCTCCTAATAATTATCCAACCGCTGCTTGATGTTTTATCCTTCTTCCTTATTAAAGCGGATATGACCATTTATACAACTATGCTTCGAATGGCGATGTTTGCTTTTGTTATGCTTTATGCTTTCCTTGTAAGTGAGAATAAGAAGGTTTATTACATTTTCTTTGGGGCCGCAGGAGCTTATTTTGTTTTACATGCCATTAATTGCTTTAGAATCGGATATATTTCTCCGGTTGAGGATGCCGCAAACTTCTTCAGAACGGTACAAACTCCGGCTCTTTGCATCGCATTTATAACATTTATTAAGCGAATCGAAAACCCAATAAAGGTTATCAGCGCAGCATTTTTCGCAAATGTTTGCATTATTTGGAGTGTTATCGGACTTTCATATCTCGTTGGAATGCCCGTATATACATACGGAAGATACGGTAATATCGGTCTTTTAGGATGGTTTGGAGTTCCTAATGCTCAGAGCTCTATTGTAATGATATTAATGCCTATGGCGCTTTATTTTGCGTATAGTCTAAGCAAACTTTTCTTTGTCGGCGCTTGTGGTGTTTGTTTTAGTCTCTTGTTTTTCACAGGAACAAAACTTACCTTCTATTCGCTCATTATAATTGCACTCGGCTTTTTATTCCTGATCGTTATCAATTTCTTTACTACGAAGGAATCGCGTAAGCAGTATGTCTTCAAGAATATGATTCCGATATTCGCTTTGTGCGGTGTTTTAGTATTAACATTGGTATTTATCGATGCTTCGCCCATGAAGGTTCGTGAAAATACTCAGACCGCCAAATACAGCGATAATCAAGAAGCCCTAAACAGCGAAATTCCGACCGAACCCGAAAACCCCGGCGGTAGCGAGGAATTAACCGAGGAACAAAAGGCAGAGGCAAAACGCAAAAGACTTGCGCGTTGCAAAGAAATCTACCTCAAATATACCGATCTTGGCGATATGATCGATAAATTCGGTATCGAACGCGTTGCGGAAAAGTATAACTATTCAACAACATATTCCGAGCTTGTTGATGTTAGAAACAAGAAAGCAACCTTTGCAGAGCTCGCCTGGGAGGATAGCGATCTTTTGACTCGCTTCTTGGGTTATGAATATATGACTCTTATCACCGATGAACAAATATACGATCTCGAAAATGATTTCCCGGCTGTATTTTATTATTCTGGTTATCTCGGATTCGCTATGTATATGCTGTTCTTTGCGTATTTTATATTCATTATATTTAAAGAACTCTTTACTGATTT